>JAYVOX010000499.1:0-4816 GCA_043757695.1 Schlesneria sp. | reverse complement strand
GGCAAGGTGGAGATCAAAGGGCCGAACAAGACGGTCCCCGCTCAAGTCTCGCGAATCAAAGTCGCCGACGGTTGGATCGCGATCACCGTGAACTGACTCGCCAGTGATCTTGCTTGATGACTCACACCGGCCCCGCCAGCGACTTACTGGCGGGGCTGTTTCGTTTACGGAGCCGCTCGCGCCCGTCGCCGCCTTCATCCGTGCCCCGGCCTTGCCATCCGTGCGATCTCGTATCTTGGCGAAGAGTGAATCGCACGGATGGCAGAGCCGGAGCACGGATGAAGAACGAGAAGAATGCCTGACTCCAGTGCGGGATACTGGATTGCGTGTCGAAATTGATGAGGCTCGAAAACTTCGCGCTGCCGAGCGAGTGGCGATTGAACGTCGGAACGGCAATGCCGTACTCTCGCCCTGCAATCGGTCAATGGCAGTTACTTTAGAAAAGTAACCCGCAGCGTAAGCGAGGAAGTACCGTTGTTTGCGATGTGTCGGGCTTCCTCGCTTACGCTGCGGGTTACTAAAGTGAGTGCCATTGGTGCAATCGATACTTGTTTCCGATCTGATGTGGCGACGCGACAACATGGAAGTCTGAGTTCTCCCGAATGCTCTGGCCCGAACACACTGTGACGCAGGAGCTGCTGGCGGAGGCCGGGCGCGGCGAAGCGACGGCCGTCAATCGGTTGCTCGAACGGCATCGCAGCTCGCTGCGAAAGCTGATTCAGTTGCGACTCGATCGGCAGGTCGCGCGGCGCGTGGACGCGAGCGACATCGTGCAGGACGTGTTGCTCGAGGCGAACGGGCGACTGCGCGAATACCTCGACGATCCGAAGATGCCATTCCATCTCTGGCTGCGACATCTGGCGAAGGACCGCATCATCGACATGCACCGGCGGCATCGCGGTGCGCAGCGCAGAAGCCTCGACCGTGAGCGGTCTCTCGCGTCGCCGCAGTTCGGCGATCAGTCGTCCTTCGATCTCGCAAGCCAACTCGCCGCGAGCGAACTCACTCCCGCCGCCGCCGCGATTCGACACGAGCTTCAAGCCCGGTTCCTCGTCGCCATCGAACAGCTCGACGAAGCTGATCGCGAGATGGTGTTGATGCGACACTTCGAACAACTCGGCAACAGCGAAGCGGCCGCAGCACTCGGCATGACACCCGCCGCCGCTGGCATGAGACACTTGCGAGCACTTCGCAAACTGAGAGCGATCCTCGGCGAACGCCCCTCGCTGACGGGAGAGTCCGCATCATGAACGACGGCCTGATGAACGACCGTTTGCAGAACGACAGCGATGAGGTGTTGGTGACGCTGCTCGATGAACTCGTCGAGCAGACACGCGCTGGCCAGGCGACTTCGTTGGAGGACGTGATCGCCAAGCACCCGGACCTCGAACGCGAACTGCGTGAGTTATGGGCGACGGTCCAAATGGCGGAAGACTTCGGTAGCTTCCCCGACCTGTTTGACGAGAACACGTCCGATTGGCCGCTCGGAAAAGAACCGAGTGGTCCGGGCGGCGTGTTGCCTCGCGACTACGGCGACTACGAACTGTTAAAGGAACTCGGTCGCGGTGGCATGGGGGTCGTGTATCAGGCGCGGCAGAAGAGTCTCGACCGAATCGTCGCGTTGAAGATGGTGCTGCGCGGCGACCTCGCATCGTCGATGGACCTCGCGCGGTTTCGAGCCGAAGCGGAAGCGGCGGCGCAGTTGCATCATCCGCACATCGTCCCGCTGTACGAGGTCGGTGAAATCGAAGGTCGTCCGTTCTTCAGCATGAAACTGATCGAAGGAATCACGCTGGCGAGGCGACTCGCGGACGGCCCACTTCCGTCACGCACTGCCGCCGAAATGCTGGCTCCTGTTTGTCGGGCCATCGCCGACGCGCATCGAAGAGGTGTGCTGCACCGCGACCTCAAGCCGTCCAACATTCTGATCGACGGTGAAGGACGGACGTTCGTCACCGACTTCGGTTTGGCCAAGCGATTGAAAATGGAAGGGTCATCGGTCGAGGGGCCACTGGGATCGCGTCCTCCGTTGCACAACAGCCTGACATTATCTGGAGCGATCCTCGGCACACCCGGTTACATGGCACCGGAACAAGCGGCCGGTCAACGAGGTGAAGTGAGTGCCGCATCCGACATCTATTCGCTCGGTGCGATCCTGTACGCGATGCTCACCGCGCGGCCACCGTTTCAAGCGGAGTCGCCCGTCGATACGGTCTTGATGGTGTTGGAGCAAGACCCGCTGCCGCCCAGAATCCTCAATCCCAAGGTCGATGCCGATCTCGAAATGATCGCGCTGAAGTGCCTGCAAAAACCGGCCGACCTGCGGTACTCGACCGCCGATGCGCTGGCCGATGATCTCGAAGCGTACCTCGCGAACGAACCGATCTCAGCTCGCTCGACGCACCTGTCGCAGATCATTTCATTGGCGTTTCGTGAGACGCATCACGCCGCGATTCTCGAAAACTGGGGCCTGCTCTGGATGTGGCACAGCCTCGCGGTGCTGTTGCTGTGCCTCATCACGGCCGCGATGCACTGGCAAGGTGTGACGAGTCGCTGGCCGTATGCGGCCCTCTGGTCGGTCGGAGCCGGAACGTGGGCCATGATCTTCTGGGAACTGCGTCGTCGCTCGGGACCAATCACGTTTGTCGAGCGACAGATCGCACACGTCTGGGCAGGCAGTACGTTCTCGACCATGTTGCTGTTCGGGTTGGAAGGACTGCTCGGCCTCCCCGTGTTGACTTTGTCGGCCGTGTTGCCACTGATCGCAGGCAACGTGTTCCTGGCGAAGGCGGGCATCTTGTCGGGCAAGTTCTACATTCAAGCGGTCACGCTCTACGCGACTTCGCTCGCGATGGCACTGCTGCACACGTGGAACCTCTCCGATGCGGGACTGGTACTGCTCGGTTGCGTGTTGGCTGGCAGCTTCTTCATCCCCGGCTTCAAGTATTATCGACAACGCTTGGATGCTGAGATCGCGGCACGCCGGTGAGTGAGATGTCGCGTCCACCAGTGCCACGTTTAACTGCGTGGGCAACGCCCCGCGAGTCGAGTGAAGTTTCAGACCGATTATCCATGCGACGCGCGGGACGTTGCCCACGCGGTTAAACCTCGCACGGCCACAGCCGAGACGTTTTAAGCGAGCCGTGTGCCGTGAGGCCACGGGTTTCCTGCGGCGAACAAGACCCCGCAGCCTCACGGCATGCGGCTCGCCAGAGTCTCATTTTTGGCCGCATGAGGTATAAACAACGGCAAATTATTGGTGAACGGGCGCGGTTTCGATCTTGAGCCGGGGAGTTTCTGTTCAATGCACGTGGCCATCATTACTGCTGGCGGGGCCGGGATGTTTTGCGGTTCGTGCATGCACGACAACGCGTGGGCGAAGGGGCTGCGCGCGGCGGGTGTCGAAGTCAGTCTGATCCCGATGTACACGCCGATCCGCGTGGACGAGGCTGATCAAACTTCGGCCCCCATCTTTTACGGCGGCATCAATGTCTTTCTGAGTGACCGCTTTTCGTGGTGGCAACGCGTGCCGAGATCGTTCACGCGGTGGCTCGATGCGCCGGGACTCATTCGCCGTGCGACGCGCGGAGCAGTCGGGAACGATGCCAAGCTGCTCGGTTCGATGACCTTATCGATGCTGCGTGGTGAAGCGGGACCGCACCGGCAAGCGGGTGAGGAGCTGGTCGAGTACGTGCGGCAACTTCGGCCGGACGTGGTCTGCTTCAGTAACGCCCTGCTCTGCCCGCCGTTGCGTGTTCTCAAACGTGCGTTCACTGGCCCGACGCTCTGCGTCTTGCAGGGCGACGACATTTTTTTGGATGGCCTCGTTGAACCATACCGCTCACAGGTGATGACGCTGCTGCGCGAACGAGTCGCCGACTTCGACGGCTTCCTCACTCACAGCGACTACTACCGCGACTACATGGCAGGGTATCTCGATCAACCGATCGGCAAGTTTCACCGACTGCCGCTCGCCATCGACTCTGCGGCTCACGACGGACAACCGAAGTCAAATCTTGGCGACCCGCCGACCGTCGGCTACTTCGCGCGCATCTGTCCCGAGAAAGGATTGGATCGGCTCGTTGAGGCCATCCTGCTCCTGCGGCAGCGATTGCCGAACGTGAGACTGCGCGCGGGAGGTTATCTCGGTCCCCAGAATGAGTCGTACTTCAAAGATGTCGTTCGACAAGCGGCTCCGTTGGGGAGCGACTTCGAGTACGTTGGCAGTCCCGATTCTCAGCGCGAGAAGATCGACTTCATAAAGTCGCTCGATCTCTTTTGTCTGCCCACAGCCTATCGCGAACCGAAGGGACTCCCCGTATTAGAAGCGTGGGCGAACGGCCTCCCCGTCGTGCTGCCAAACCACGGAGCGTTTCCGGAATTGGTGGCCTCAACGGGGGGCGGACTGTTGGTCGAGCCAGGCAATGCGACCGCGCTGGCCTCCGCTCTGGAGAGACTCCTCACCGACAACAGCCTTCGCGCCGATCTTGCCGGTCGCGGCCATGCTGGTATTCGCAGAGAACACGATCTCGCGACGATGGCTCGCGCCACTGAAGCGCTGCTCGGAAAACTGTTGTTGGTTCCGACAAAAGTCCTGTGAGCCGGGTGCCGTGAGGCTCCGGACTCGTCGTCGAAAAGTCCGGGGCAATGGCACTTGTTTTAAAATGTAACCCGCAGCGTCAGCGAAGGATTCCGCGGGTTGACGCCCTGCCACACTCCCTCGCTGACGCTGCGGGTTACTAAATCTCGCACGGTGGACATTGAGACATTTGGTGAGCCGCATGTGAGGCTGCGGGTGCTTCGACACCGCCAGAAA
>JAYVOX010000498.1:0-4822 GCA_043757695.1 Schlesneria sp. | reverse complement strand
CCAACCGCACACCCTCAACATTGAGTTCCCCCACAACTTTCGCAACCATGCCCAAGCCTCCTTGCCAGGAACCACCAAGCCTCCTTGCCAAGAACCACGAGGATCGTTTCACAAACCCCGTATTTCCCCAACGAGGCGTTTGACGCCACCCCAATCTCACAAAATCGCTCCGGAATGCCGGTCACACCCAATCAGTTGCCACCGCTCGCGTGATGAGTTGCTGCGTCGAAAGTGCGGATCTGTTTTGCGTGGGGTATAGTCCCGCCCGCCTGCTCGTGACTTTTGACATTCGTTCGTCTGATTGCTTCACTCACTCGAAGGACATCTCATGCTGACCCGCTTCCGGCTTGTGGCATCATTTATTGGACTGGTCTGGGGGACGGGGGCGTTGTTTCCCAGTCCGCGTTTGCTGGCAGAAGAGCCAATCGTCTCGGCGGGAGCCGTGGTCGAGAAGCTGTTTGAAGGGAGCGTGCTGACTGAGGGAGTCTGCGTCGCTCCCGATGGGTTGGTGTACTTCAGTGAGATCACGTTCTCGCACAAGTCGCGCGACAAGAACGGCGCGATTGAAGCGGGCCACATTTGGAAGTTCGATCCCGCCACGAAGAAGTCCTCGATCTTTCGCTCACCGAGCGGGATGTCGAACGGCATCAAGTTTGACGCAGCGGGCAACATGCTCGTGGCGGAGGGAGCCGATTACGGCGGGCGACGGATCGTGCGCACCGACATGACGACCGGCAAGAGCTATATCGTGACGGGGATGTTTGAAGGACGCCCCTATAACGCCTGCAACGACATCACGATCGACGAGCAGGGCCGCATCTATTTCAGCGACCCGCGTTATCTGGGGCACGAGTCACTCGATCAACCAGTGATGGCGGTCTATCGCATCGACACGCATGGCACCGTGCAACGCATCATCACCGATGCTGGAAAGCCGAATGGCGTGGCGGTCTCTCCCGACCAGAAGACGCTGTACGTGGTGAGTAACGACAACGGCGCGAGCGGGTTTGAACGTTTGAATGGACCACCCGCACCGGGCGCGAGTGTCGCCACGCAGGTGGACAAAGTGGACGTACCACTGCGCAAGGGACTCATGGCGCTGATGGCCTATGACCTCGCCGCCGATGGGACGGCGAAGTTCCGCAAAGTACTCGTCGATTACGCACCGTTCGATGGGCCCGATGGTTTGGTTGTCGATCAGGACGGCAACCTGTACGTGGCTGTTCGTGCCGAGAACCGTCCCGGCATCTGCGTCTATTCGCCGGAAGGGAAAGAACTGGCATACATCAAGACGGAACTCCCGACCAACGTCGGCTTCGGTCGCGGAGCCTCCTCCAAGACGCTCTACATCACTGCCGGGTCGAGCCTCTACCGCATTCAAATCAATCGGGAAGGCTATCAACTGCCCGCGAAACATTGAGAGGTGATCCGAAAAGGGAGAGCGAGGCTCCTGCCGAGCTGGAACGGTGATTGATGTCCAACCGCTACTGCGGCTCGGCGGGAGCCTCGCCCTCCCTCAATCGACCTTCTCGGATCGCCCCCTGAGACGAATGTGGCTGCGCGACTCTGGGTTCACGTTTCTCCCCACCCATCCCGCCAGTTTTGCCAAGGAGCATCCCCATCTCATGACCATCAACACGACCAAAGTCACCGGCCGAAGGACGCTCCGTTTTGAATCGCTCGATGCGGCGCTGGCCGATGCCGAGCGACTCGTCGGTCAGCCGTGTCGCACACTCGGCAATTGGACGATCGGACAGAACCTCGATCATCTCGCTCGCACCGTGCGGATCGCGTTTGAAGGTCCGCACATATTGGCTCCGTGGTTCGTGCGAGTCGTGATTGCACCGTTCATGAAGAAGAAGTTCATCACGCAGTCAATGCCTGCGGGCTTTCAGTTCACCAAGCAGATGGAACCGTATCGACCGGAAGATCAGGCCGTGGCAGTCGCGGCGTTGGACGAGCTTCGCAAGCAATACGCTCGCCTGTCGCGCGAATCTCCGACGGCCCCTCATCCCTTCTTGGGACCGCTCACGCACGAAGAATGGATCGGCGTGCACTTGCGACACGCCGAACTGCATCTCAGCTTTCTCGTCCCTGAAGCGGCATGAAGCGCTGAGCGACTCGTGACGGTCATTCATTCCCCGAGCGGGCGCATGAGCAGGAATGAGTTGAGCCGAGTGTCTTACGGCACTCGGCTCAACTTGTTTTCAACAGGACGCGATGTCAGGCGTCATTCACGAACTGCTTCTCAGTTCTCGAACCGCTCACGTGAGATCGTTCGAGAGCAGGCGTCGTACTCGATTAGCGATTCGATGCGGCACCGAAGCGGCGGCCGGGTGGTCCGCCTCGCGTCGGACGACGCGGACCTTGCCCCCCTTCAGCGGATGCGGCACCACGACCAACGGGTCGATTCTGTGAACCTGATTCGCGTGACGGACGACCGGGACGGCTTGACGACGGGCGACCCTTGGCGCGGCTGTCTGCCATGGGCAACGTCGCCATATTCAAGCGGTACGGATGGTTCTCCACGACCGGGATATTCTGCTTGATGATTCTTTCGATCCCACGCAGCAGGCTCCGTTCTTCGCCGTCGCAAAACGTGAGCGCGATCCCATCGGCACCGGCTCGTGCTGTGCGACCGATGCGGTGAACGTAGTTCTCGGGTTCCATCGGCAGATCAAAATTGATGACGTGAGTGATGTTGTCGATGTCGATCCCACGGGCCGCGATGTCCGTGGCGACGAGGACTCGAGTCCGTCCGTCGCGGAAGCCGTACAACGCCCGTTGCCGCGCGGTCTGAGACTTGTTGCCGTGAATGGCATCGCTCGAAATGCCCGCTTGCAGCAGCCATTTGGCGATCTTATCGGCACCGTGCTTGGTGCGTGAGAAGACGAGTGCGCGTTGCACGCTGGCGTCGGACAACACGGCTTCCAACAGTGCCCGCTTGTTATCGCGAGAGACGAACATCACACGATGATCGACTCGCTCGGCCGTCGTCGATTGCGGAGCCACTTCGACCTTCACCGGATCCTTCAGAAGTCGCTGAATGAGTGGCATCAGCGCGGGTGGCATCGTTGCCGAGAAGAACAGCGAATGACGCTGCTTCGGAAGAGCCGCGATGATCTTCTCGATCGCGGGCAAGAAGCCCATGTCGAGCATTCGGTCGGCCTCGTCGAGAACGAATGTCTCAAGGCCATCGAGCCGCACGTCGCCTTGCCCCATCAGGTCGAGCAAACGGCCGGGTGTCGCGACGAGAATATCAACGCCGCGAGCGAGCGCTCGCTGCTGTGGTGTGTAACCGACGCCACCGACGACGACGGCTTGACGCAGTTTGAGGCCGCGACCGTAGGTCATGAAGCTTTCATCAATCTGTTGAGCGAGTTCTCGGGTCGGAGCGAGAACGAGTACGCGCGGCTTCTTGGGGACAACGGGCCGCATCGAGAGAGCGAGTCGGTTCAGAATGGGGAGCGCGAACGCGGCCGTCTTACCAGTTCCGGTTTGCGCACAACCGAGCAAGTCACGACCGACCAGCAGGTGAGGAATGGACTGCGCCTGGATCGGCGTTGGAGTCGTGTAGTTTTCAGTCTCCAAAGCCAATCGGATTGGCTCGACAAAATCAAAATCAGCAAACGTCGGCATGTTCAAACGAGATTCCTATCGTGGCTCAATGGCCACCAGTGAAAAGGCGTGGACCGACAGGCCCAACGCGGGACTTGGCCTCGTGATGCTTTCGACAAACCGAAGGGATTGCCGACAACGTTCGCGCAACGGCGCGATCCAAGGCACTCAGGGAGACAACTCAACTGTCGCTTCAACGACGATCAACGCCGGTGGGCATTGAGGTCGGAGTCGAGGCAACGCACGCGGCAGAAACGACTTCAAGGTCGCCGCGCCGCTTCAGTGAGTGCCAAGTCGATCGGCAACTCCATTCGCTGCAGGAGCCTGACTTGGCAACAAGACGCTTCTTAAAAGAGATCGTCTCGAACCCGGTCTCGCCATGAGGGCGACCGGAACATCTTTGGGGCGAAGGAAGCTGCGTGGGGAAGTTGTCGTCCCCACGCAGCTCGTATCGTTCGCCTTGGGCGTCGAGAGATCACTCAACGCAGGATTTAGTAACGACCGCCGCCGCCACCGCCGTAACCGCCGCCGCCACCGCTGCGGCCACCGCCACCGCCGCCGCCGTAACCACCACCGCCACCGCCGCCACCGCCGCCACTGCGACGATCTTCACGCGGACGGGCTTCATTCACGGTCATCGCGCGACCCTGAAAATCAGCACCGTTCAGTGCGGAAATGGCGGCTTCTCCGCCATCGCCCATTTCCACGAAGCCGAACCCGCGTGACCGACCGGTTTCCCGATCCGAAACGACTTGGGCCGACGATACGTTGCCGTGTTGCGAGAAAAGCTCTCGCAGATCATCGGCCGTGCAACCAAACGCCAAATTCCCAACATACAAATTCTTGCTCATCGTCATCCTTCGCGAGCCAGACGGCCCGCCGAAACAGGTCACTGCCTGCCGCTGACACAGCGACAGGGAAGATCGAAACCGTACGATCAGCCCGTCGGTCAGGAGCCTGATAAGAACGGGAGCTTCCCAAAAGAAAAGCTCACTCTGCTCAGAGAACCATCGGGACGGAACCGGCTCGTAGCACCCAGTTGGGCCAACTAAACCGGAGACCGAAACCGACCTGATCCTCGAACCGGCTCGACCACCCGCAGGGATTAACACCACAGGAGATCGTCACCAGAGTTGGGGCAAGCGGCCCCAAGTTGAGGCGGTTCATTGCGGCAATCATCTTCCTCTTTGGCGAACACTTGTCC
>JAYVOX010000497.1:0-4822 GCA_043757695.1 Schlesneria sp. | reverse complement strand
TCGCAGCACCGTGGTTCTCAAACACCATCGAACCAAGTCGTCGATTGATTCGACCCTTGGGACCCGTATAACGACCCATGCAATAACTCCCACGCCCTAAAATTCTTCGACGGAACTGGCAAATCGAGGCGGGATGATGGCGAGTGAGAGTCGATTCGTCAATCGTCCCAGCGAGTGGGCTGAGCGGACATCGTGATCTCGCAGCTCATTGTCCGAATGCATGGTTGATCGACATCAGCATCGACTGTTCCAACGCAACATCGCGGCCGCGCGGAATCCAACCAGATGGCGTCGCCTGCCCAATCACGGGGGTCAGATCCCGTTGGAGCGGGCTGTTGTCGAGAAATGTCGCTGGCCCTGCGGAACCGGCGGCTCGAGCCACGTCCTCCAATTCTTTATGGGCCTCGACGCCCACCATGAAACCGCCATCGACAGGCGTCACGCTGAGAAACGCCTTACGCCGAATCGACTGCAAGGAACTTTCGACACGGTTTCTGGTTCCGATCGAGTCTCGATGCCACGGCTCCAGCAGATTGGCTCCCGTTTTGTAACGTGTCTCAAGCATGCCCCCCAATTTGTTTTCTCGCTCGATTTCAAACAGGTAATCATGAATGACATCGACCGTTCGTTCCCACGCCTCTTCGTGATTATTGGCACGAACGAACACCGGATTGCTGACCGCGGCAGCGGGGCCGGAAATCGTCGCGCAGCCGCTCAACGCAGCGAAAATCATCGCTGAGAGAGAAGCAATCGAGTTGCTGCGATACCAACGCATGAGTCCGCCCACTGACACAAGTATTTGCGACGCGCCGAGCGGCAATGTGACAGAGAAGCTGAAATCGCTCAAGACCGATTGAAGAGGCTCGCATTCAAGCAGCCGCGATTCACGTTCCCGAATCACGGCGTGCCGCCGCTTCGAAGGCACTCAGTTTCTCCAACAACTGCTCGCGGAGTGCCGTCAGTCGAGTGCCATCTTGAATCTTGTGACCGGCGGTATCGGTCACGAAGAACACGTCGAGCACTTGATCGAAGTGGGTCGAGATCTTGGCTTGCACGACGCTCAGTTCGAGTTCGTAAACGGCGCGAGTCATCGCATACAACAGCCCCGGTCGGTCGTGGGCAAAAACATCGAGTACCGTGTAGCGATCGGACGAGTCGTTATCGATGACGACTCGTAGCGGTAGGTCCGAGACCGGTCCCTGTGATGCCTTCGCAGCAAACCGACCGCGCGACTTGAGCAGCGTCTCGACATCGGTATCGCCGCGCAATACCCGACGAATTGCCGTCGCCACTTCTGCGATCCGAAAATCCGGGATCTCTCCGGCGTGATCGGCATCGCTGACACGACAAGCGTCGATGATGACGCCGTCTTGCATCGTGCAGATCGCCGCCGAATGAATTTCCAGTCGCTTGGCCGAAAGCACACCCGAGAGCTTGTGAAAGCAACCGGCCGCCTGGCTTTCATGCAGGATCACGCGGTATTCGACCGTCTTCGTTTCGGCGTCGTACTTCGCTTCGACATGGATTTCGTCGGGTTGTCGCGTTCTAACCACTCGCAGGTCAGCGGCAATACGATCAGGGGGAGTCTCCAACAAATAGTGCGGTGGACAGAGCCGGAGTCGCTTCGCCAAATCGGCAGATTCCTCTGAAGAGACGCCGCCAGCCTGCTCGCCACCGTGGTCCCGTCGCAATTGTTCGACGACATCTTGCTCGATCTGCTGGAGTCGTGTCGCCTCATCGAACATGTGACTCTTGCCACTCAGCCAGAGCATCGTACGGTCATACAGAGTGGCGGTGAGTTCGGCCTTCCAATGGTTCCACGTTCCCGGCCCGACGGCCGAAATGTCACAGGCCGTCAGCACATACAACATCCGGAGTGCGTCAGGACTGCCGACTTCGTGGCTGAACTTGAGCAACAGTGTTCTGTCGCCGATGTCACGCCGCAGCGCCAAGTCTGCCATCCGCAAGTGGCGGTGTACGAGCATCATGATGAGTTCGCGCTGATGGTCGGGCAGGCCGAGCCTGAGTGCCGCGTCACAAGCCAACCGGCGACCAAGTTCGCTGTGATCTTCTTCAAAACCCTTGCCTGCATCGTGCAACAGCAGCGCGAGGTGCAGCAGTTCCTTGTGATGAATCTCGCGATACGCCTGCCCAACCGGCCCTTTGTCGGCCGCGAACCCTTCGGCCGCTTCGATCGTCCTGAGCGTGTGTTCATCAACCGTGAAGTGATGGTATTGGTTGAATTGCAACAGGCAGCGAATGTGTCGCCAGCACGGGAGGACAGCCTCCATCACTCCGATGTCGTGCAGGTCGCGCAGCGCCGCACCGAGCGTTCCGGGTGTCTTCAACAATGCGAGGAATGATTGCGAAGCTTCGGCCGAGAGCTGTGCCGGGGGTTGCAGTTGCTGAGTCCGAATGAATTCCAACAGAGCTGGAGCGACGCGCACACGGCAGCGCACCGCCGTGAGGAACAACTTCAAGACCCCTTCCAGCGAACTGCAGACCGCCGAGCGATGTCGTCGCGGAACCGTCAGAGTTTCCCGACCGATGTGATAGATGTCGTCAATGCGGTAGGCCGTGAAGTACTGCATCAATTGCTCAGCCCACGACGCAGGCTGCGTACTGACGACGAACCGCCGCGCGATCAACGCCACGGCCGTGCTGTGTTGAAAGTACTCTTGCATGAACCGTTCCACGGGCGCCTGTCCGCTCAACGGTTCGATGTCGCGCTCGCGCGAAATCCGCAACTGATCGTCACGCGAAAGAACATCCTGCTCTTTGCCTGCGGAGAGGTGCAGGTTGATGCGCAACGATGTCAAAAACTCGTGAGCATGCAGCAGTCGCCGCGAGTCTTCTTTATTCAAAGCCCCCTGCAAACGCAGCGAATCGAGATCACCAGTTCCATGCGTTGCGAAGCCGACCCAGCGGATTAAATGCAAGTCGCGCAACGCTCCCAGCGAACGCTTCACGTCGGGTTCGAGTTGTTGCGTCGTGGTCGATTGCTCCGCGCGTTCGGTGTCGCGCGCATTCGCGGCCTCAGTAATGAATTGACGCGAGCGTCCCTTCACCGATCGCTGAAACTTCGCCACAAGCTGTTCGCTCAATGAGGCGACTCCCCAGAGCGGCCGAATGTCCACGAGCGCCGTCGCAAACTTCGGGTCTTGTTTCGACCAGCGAACGGAGTCGGCGACCGTTCTCACGCTGGCTCCGAGCGACAAACCGGAGTCCCCGAGATCGCGTTTGACCTGCCCCGCAAACGAATCAAACGATTCCGTGATGGCAGGCGTCGAAAGAAAGAGCAGGTCGAGGTCCGAATGCGGGCAAAGTTCTCCGCGGCCCGTCCCACCCACTGCCACTAAGGCCGCTGCCGATTCGATGCGCTGGCGCAGCCTCGGTTCGAGTGACTTCAAAGTCTCGGTCAGCACCCATACGACGAACTCATCGAACAGCTCCGACTGATAGCCAGAGGTCTGTGCGCCGGTCGCGCCTTGCTCGAACCGTTTCCGAACCAGATCGCGAATCACGACGAGGCGGCTCTTATAAATAGCCACCCGAGCCGCCCGCGCTGCCAACTCGGGAGTCAGATGCAAGGTCACGGACGAATCGCGGGAAAGAGTCTCCACCATGAGTTGATCCTCGACCGAACGGCGTGCGGCGTTCATCAAATACAACGGCCCTCTCAGGAGAGGGCCGTGCAAAGTCGTCCTACTCAACGCGGGATTCACAGCCAGCTTGTCGCCTGCACGCGATGTCGAGTTGCCCGATGCAGGAAGGCGAGTTGAATGCCTCCGCCCCAGGGGCTTCTCACCCCTCGATCAACTCGGTGCAAAATCAGATTGCCTCGGGGCCGGTTTCACCGGTACGGATGCGGATCACGTCGGCGAGGCTCGTCACAAAAATTTTGCCATCACCAATTTGACCGGTCCGTGCGACGCCACTGATGGTCTGAATTGCCTTGGCGACATCATTCTCACCGACGACAACTTCCAGTTTCACCTTGGGCAGAAAATCGACCGTGTACTCGGCACCACGATACGTTTCCTTATGACCGCGTTGGCGACCAAACCCGCGCACTTCGGTGACGGTCATGCCTTGAATACCAGCTTGAGTCAAGGCGTTCTTCACATCTTCGAGCTTGTAGTGTCGAATGACGGCTTCTACTTTTTTCACGGCTGCGTCCTTGTTGTTGAGGAGGAGGAGAGACTCTGAAATTGAGACAATCACGATTCAGGAGAAACGGGGACTCCGAGAAGGCGGGGGCGTCAGATCGCATCCACTCCACTTTCCCCAGTTCGGATCCGCACGATCTCATCGAGATCGGTCACGAAAATTTTGCCGTCGCCGATCTGACCGGTCCGCGCGGTGCGAACAATCGCCTCGACCACCGTCTTGACCTGATCTTCTGCAACCACGACTTCCATCTTGACTTTCGGCAGGAAGTCCACTGTGTACTCGGCACCACGGTACTGCTCTTTCTGACCTTTCTGACGACCGAAGCCACGCACTTCGGTGACAGTCATGCCTTGCACGCCGACTTCCATGAGGGCGTCTTTGACCTCTTCCAGCTTGAAGTGCCGGACCACTGCTTCGATCTTTTTCACGTGTCACTCCGTCGTTGAATTGAGATTCCACCACACTCACAAAACAGCCGAACAACCACCTTCAAAGGGCGAGTTGTATCGACCCCGATTCACAAAAACCAATGCCACATTCTTCACCCGACTTATACCTCACGCGGCCAAAAGTGAGATGTTTCAGGCGAGCCGTGTGCCGTAAGGCCACGGGTTTCCTGCGGCGATTAAGAACCCGCAGCCTGACGGCG
>JAYVOX010000496.1:0-4830 GCA_043757695.1 Schlesneria sp. | reverse complement strand
GCGAATACGCTGCGATGGTTGCTGGCGACATGGAAGCCGTGAAGAAGTTCCTGTTGGAAGAACATCAAAAGAAGCAACTCAACGTGAACAAGCTGGCGCTCGTCGCTGCCGACATGAGTACTCCCGTGGCGATCGCTTACACGGAACTCGATTGGGAAAAGACCCCCTACGACGACGCGCCGATACTCGCACTGAAAACGCCGCGCGGTCAGGATGTGCAGGCCCTAATCCTGCTCTCTCCTGAGGGGACCGCTCCCGGACTGAACGTCTCCAAGTCGATCGGCGTCATTCGCGTGTTGGGTCGCCCCGTGATGATTGGCGTCGGGAACAAGAATAAGACGGACCTCGTCACCGCCAACAAGCTGCACGATCAACTTGCCCCGAAAAAAGATAAGGATGAGAAAGAGCAGATCATTTACATCGAACGGTATGAATCGCCGCTCGAAGGGACCAATCTGCTGAACAAGAACCTCGGCGTCGAAAAGCACATGTTCGCGTTCCTGACCAAGCACCTGAAAGACCACAAGAGCGAGTGGCGCGACCGCCGCAGCAAGCTCGACCAGTGAGTCACACATTTCCTAGCGGTGGACGTGAGTCCACCGCTAGGAAAGTCTCTGTTTTTGCCGTGCGAAGTATCAACCACGCACCATTGGCATGACGGCGCTCGGCTCACCAAGACCAGACAGTGATTGATGGGCCGATCTTTATACCTCGCGCGGGCGGAAGTGAGACGTAGCTGCACCTCGCCAGAGTGCGGGGGGGACGCTCAAGCAGCCGACGTTCTGGCGAAACGTGGCTACATTCAAATGTCTCACTTTGGGCCGTGCAAAGTATATTGCAGCGAGATCACGAGCTTGCCGAAGTGGCGGGCGGATTGGAGCTGCTCGTAAGCGGCGCGCGATTCGGTCAGCGAGAAAACTCGGTCGATGACCGGCTTCAGATTGTGCTGAGTCACCGCCCGATTGAGTGACTCGAACATCGCACGGCTGCCGACGTAGATGCCGTTGATACGCAGGCTCTTCATCAGGATGTCGGTCACGCGCAGTTCACTGGCAACTCCCGCGAGGACTCCGATCAAGGCCACGTGTCCGCCGACTCGGGTGGCGCGCAGTGACTCGGCGAACGTGCCCGCTCCTCCGACTTCCAGCACGTGGTCGGCACCGATGCCGCCGGTCAGTTCGAGGACACGCTGTTTCCAATCGGGTGTCGTGCGGTAGTTGATCGTGGCGTCGGCTCCCAGCGCGATGGCTCGCGCGAGTTTCTCATCGCTGCTCGACGTGATGATCGTGCGCGCGCCGTGCAGCTTGGCGATCTGAAGGCCGAACAGTGAGACGCCGCCCGTACCGAGCAGCAACACGGTTTGACCCGCTTGGACTCGCCCTTGTTCGACGAGCGCGTTCCAAGCCGTGACGGCAGCGCATGGCAGTGTGGCCGCCTCTTCAAATGTGAGGTGCTCGGGAACGCGAACGGCGCTGTGTTCATCGAGGACAACGAACTCGGTGAGCATCCCGTGCGCGGAGCCGCCACCCCGCGCGGCCTGCATCGCTTCGGCATTGATCGGGCCGGAGAGCCAGTTCGGAAAGAACGTTCCCGCCACGCGATCGCCCAGTTGCCAGCGAGTCACCCCCTCGCCGACCGCCACCACTTCACCCGCTCCATCCGACAACGGCGTGAGCGGCAACGTGGCTCGCCCATAAGCTCCCTGCATGACCAGGAGATCGCGATAGTTCAACGAAGCGGCTCGCACACGCACGACGATCTCACCACGAGTCGCCTGCGGTTCCGGTCGATCAACCAACGCCAGACCATTCAGACTTCCGGTCGATTGGAGTTCGTAGGCTTTCATCGCGAGTCACCTTCAATGGAGTTGTTGTTGGAGTTTGGAAACGAGCAGAAGTTGAACCACGAATCACCCAACGTGGCAAACCCGCAATCCAAGAGCAGAGTTTGAACCACGAATCAAAACCAAGAGGAGTCGAGTTGGCATCAGCGTGGTTTTCATCCGTGCCCCGGCTCTGCCCTCCGTGCGATCTCAGTTCTGAAGAGTTGAATTAGCACGGATGGCAGAGCCGGGGCACGGATGAAGAGCCGAGTTATTTCACCGAGCTTGAACGCGGAGCGAGGAGTTAGTGGAGGCCGACTCGCTCAGCGCTCGTTGGGGTTGCCAGTGACTCGCGCCGCGTGAGTGCGGACTTAGGCCTGACGCACTTCGATCAGTTGGTAGCGTCCGACGCGCGGGGCGGCGAGCGGTTCCATGTTTTCATCGAACAGGCGGCAGGTCAGACCGTGAGCGGGGATCAGCTTCCAAAATCGTTCGGCCCGCATCCGACCGCCATCGACAAACCAAGCGGTTCCGCCGGGAGTGAGCATGCGCTGGATCAGGCTGAGTAGTGGCTCGTGGTTGCGATCTTCGTAGAGTAACTCACAACCCCAGATGAGCGGGAACTGTTTGTCGGGCGGCTGACGCCAGTCGATCACGAGTCCCTCGGCTTGGTCGCATCCAGCGCGACGGGCGTTGAACAGCGCGAGTTCCACGGACTTCGGTTCGTAGTCGCTGAACGTCACCTTCAAGCCGCGGCGAAGTCCGGCTAACCCGACGAGTCCGATGCCAGCACCGAGTTCGAGAACTTCGGTATCGCGCGGCCAGTCGGTCTTCAATACGGTCGCCATCATCTTGAGCGACGCTGGCCAAACGTACGCCCAGTACGGCATGTACTCATCGCGGTCGAAGGCCGCCTGAACTTCGGTGTCCTCCAAAAACGCATCGGGTGACGCGGGAAGAACGAGCCGAAACAACTCGCCCTCGATGAGCCATTCGCGTTCGGTCCAACCGCCAGGGATCGTGGGGAGTTCGGCCGGTGGATCGATCATCCGTTGCGGGAGATCGCGCAGTTCGAGCGAATCGGAAATGGAAGGAGTTGGATGGGGAGTCATGGAGCAGTGGCCTCGTTCGCGGTCCCACCGCGCAGGAACGGTTTCATGGAGTCGAGTTGTTTCGGATAGATGCCGCGCACGCGACCGACCTCGTTCGCGTCACGAAAGGGGCCGCGTTCTTCGCGATCGGCGACGATCCGCTTGGCCAACTTCTCACCGATGCCGTCGAGCTGTGCCCATTCGACCCACGACGCTCGGTTGATATCGAGCGAGTAGAAGTACTCGCGCGGTTGCAGGCTCGTCAGCTCGACTGACGCGGTCCCCCAGCGCGACAACTTCATCCAGTGAGCGATCACCAGAGTCAGCAATACTACGAGCAACGTTCCGACGAAGAGTTGATCGGTACGACGCAGCCAGAGCGGCGCAGAGGTGTCGGGCGAGGTTGTCACTCTGGGACTCGGCTCTACGCGAACATCCGAGGGTGTGAGCGACTGAGTCGGTGATGAGTCGGCGAGCGGTGTGGCATCCGTGACATCGGGCTGCTGGTCATTGATCCGCAATTGAGCGGAAGACAGTTCAATGGTTTCGGGCAACTCCGCAGTCTCGCGCTCTGGGGCGGTGCCGGACTGTTCAGCGGGGTCGAGCATTGCCAAGTCGCCTCTTGCGTCACGAGCGACTTGCTCGGACGAGCGGCGAAGATAGCGGAGTCCCCCGCGCGGCGCAAGGGCGATGCGAGTGCCTGAAGGAAGACTCGCGGGTGTTGGAGTGGAAAGAGCGAAGAGGAGACCTGCGGTCGGGCATTGCGGCGGGGTCAGGAGACCCGCGCCGAACGACCTGAGATCGCGACTGGGAGGGTGGGCACTCTTGCCCGTCCGGTTTTCGTGCGACCAGTTTGAGTCAAAGGCAGAACGGGCAAGAGTGCCCATCCTCTAGGTGTCTGTCCGGATAGGCGAAGGTCAGACCTTCTGTAGGGTGGGCACTGCCCACCATCCACGACCGATTGTGGTGGGCAGTGCCCACCCTACGGGTATCCGGACAGACACCTAGAAGTCCGGGGCCTCACGGCACCCGGCTCACCAAACTCCGACAGTGATTTCTGCGCCAGTCCTTACGTGGTGGCCGTTGGTCCCTGAGCTATGCCACGATGTCAGAGTCTTTGGAGCAGCCATGCGATCGGTTCTCGATGCTCATCGACATTGATTCGGAACGCTGGACTCGTTCTCGCGCATCCAGTTTGAAAACTCGAGAAAGGACCGTCACTCGGATGACTTCGCCAATCGAACCGCCGTCCGCCCCACGCCTTCGCGCTCAACGCGTGAGTGCGGCTCAGCGCGCAGCCATTCTGGGCATCGTTGTGAACGGTGTGTTGGCTCTCGCCAAGGGAACGGCCGGTGTGCTGGGCAATGCCTACGTGCTGGTGGCTGATGCGATCGAGTCTCTGACGGACGTGATGAGTTCGCTGATCGTCTGGCTCGGTCTGCGCGTGGCGTCGGAACCACCGTCCGCGAAATATCCGTATGGGCGAGGCCGGGCAGAGACCCTGTCGGCATTGATTGTCGCAGCGATGCTGTTCGCGGCGGCGGGACTGATCGCGATTCAAAGCGTCTCGCAGATTCGGACGCCGCATCAAGCTCCGGCACCGTTCACGTTGATCGTGCTGGTCGCGGTGGTCGCCATCAAGGAGTCGCTGTTTCGGTTCGTGCTGACGGTGGGTGAGGGGGTTCAAAGCACGGCGATCCGGGCGGATGCGTGGCATCATCGCAGCGACGCGATCACGAGCGCCGCAGCCTTCGTCGGCATCTGCATTGCGCTCGCGGGCGGACCGGGCTATGAGACGGCCGATGACTGGGCCGCGCTGCTGGCCTCGGGCCTCATCCTGATCAACGGCTACTCGATCCTGCGTCCGGCGCTGGGCGAGATGCTCGACCGCACGCCGGACAGCGGCATCGAAACGGA
>JAYVOX010000495.1:0-4847 GCA_043757695.1 Schlesneria sp. | reverse complement strand
CCCGGTGCTTCCCTTCGGTCCAGCACCGGCCACGTACCCTACTTGATTGTGTGATGAATAGGAGGATGAAGAGGCACGGGGTTGCCCGGTGGCTTTATTCTTCAGGAGTCTGCGAATGAATGACTGGGTTCAGTGCGTGCATTGTGGCAGGAAGAACAACATGAGCCCGAAGCGAGGGGTTTACCAGTCCTGTCGCTATTGTGGAGGGCTTGTGCTGTGGAAACATCGCGGCCCCCATCCGCAAGACCCGTCCCCTGCCGGGGATATATCCAACGTAATTGGAATAATCGTGATCATCATTTGCATTCTGCTTGTCAGCGCTGCGCTCTCGTAACCGTTCACGCCGGGTGCCAGCTTGTAACCCTTGAAGGAAAATAAATAATGAACGCCGTGCTCATCGCCTTGTTTGCCGTAGGTTTATTCGAGATTTTATACTCTTGGCCTTTATCAAAGGAACAAGCAGCTTCTCCGGTAAGTAGCCTTGATCGTGCATGTAGATGTATTTGCGGACACATGTGCATCATGACTGCAGTCCTCATAGCCGCTATGGGGATGGGTCTCCGCATTGTCCCGTAACATGAATGGGCGGGGTGGCTCTGATTCCGCGAGCAAGCCGGTCTGGAACGAGGCCTTCCCGTTGGTCAGACCCCGCCGCTCCGCCGCATCTTCGCCCGAAGCGGCGGGGTGGCATGCTTGCCCGGCTTCGGCAAGCATGTGATTGATGATTGAACGAGCGACAATCACGAGCGAAATCAAATCGTCCAATCGCAAATCAGGTCACTCCGATTTGTTCATCCGAGTGGCATAAACATGCTCGCCGAAGCCGGGCAAGCATGCCACCCGACCGTTGGCACACAGGTAGGCGAGACGCCAACCTGTGTCACCCAAATCAGATTCTCTGGTCTTCTTTCGTGTCTTTAGTGGTTCAATCGCCTTCCTCGGAGTCGAACGATGTACGGTGACTTTCAATCGCATGTGGCTGCGCAGTTGGAGGCCATTCAGAAGGCGGGGACGTTTAAGCGGGAGCGGGTGATTGTTTCGCCGCAGGATGCGCGGATTCGGGTGGCGGGTTCGGGTGACGCGGGCGGGAAGTCCGTGCTGAACATGTGCGCGAACAATTACCTGGGCCTCGCCGAGCATCCCGAGGTGGTCGCGGCGGCGCATGCGGCGCTCGATCGCTGGGGTTATGGGCTGGCTTCGGTACGGTTCATCTGTGGGACTCAGGAACTGCACAAGCAGCTTGAGGCT
Source organism: Schlesneria sp. (assembly GCA_043757695.1). Lineage (GTDB taxonomy): Bacteria > Planctomycetota > Planctomycetia > Planctomycetales > Planctomycetaceae > Schlesneria. The sequence goes on along the minus strand of JAYVOX010000495.1, from coordinate 3,599 downwards.
TCGCTGAGCAAATTCCTCGGGACCGAGGACACGATCCTGTACTCAAGCTGCTTCGATGCGAATGGTGGCCTGTTCGAGACGCTGCTCGGGACGGAAGACGCCGTCATTTCCGATGAGCTGAATCACGCGAGCATCATCGACGGCGTGCGGCTCTGCAAAGCGCAGCGGTATCGCTACAAGAACAATGACATGGCGGACCTCGAAGCGCGGCTGAAGGAGGCCGACGCGGCGAAGGCTCGCTTCAAGATGATCGCGACCGACGGCGTCTTCTCGATGGACGGCTACATCGCCAACCTCACCGCGATTTGCGAGTTGGCTGACAAGTACCAGGCCCTCGTGATGGTCGATGACTCGCACGCGGTCGGCTTCATGGGCAAGACCGGTCGCGGGACGCACGAACTGCACCGCGTGATGGGTCGGATTGATGTCCTCACCGGAACGCTGGGCAAGGCGCTGGGCGGAGCCAGCGGCGGCTATACAAGCGGTCGGAAAGAGATCATCGAGTTGCTGCGGCAGCGTTCGCGGCCGTATCTGTTCTCGAACACACTCGCGCCGATCATCGCGGGGGCATCGCTTAAAGTTTTGGAGATGCTTGGTCAATCGACGGCCCTGCGCGACAAGCTCGAAGCGAACACGACGTTCTTCCGCAGCGAGATGACCTCGCGCGGCTTCAACATCCTGCCGGGAACGCACCCGATCTCACCGATCATGCTGGGCGATGCGGCGCTGGCGACGAGGTTTGCCGACGCGGCGCTCGCTCGCGGCGTGTACGTGATCGGCTTCAGCTATCCCGTCGTCCCGCAGGGCAAGGCGCGGATCAGAACGCAGATTTCGGCAGCCCACTCGCGTGAAGATTTGGAGTTCGCGGTCGGTGCCTTCGACGAGGTGCGGAAGGAACTGGGCCTGTCGTGAGAACCCATTCCCAAGGGTGAAGCATCGCCACGCGAAGCCAAGAGGCGAGCGGCAGAAATAAATTGCCCGGTAGGATGGGCACTCTTGCCCGTCCGGCTTTCGAGCGACGTGGCCGAGAGCAGCCCAAAGCGGGACGGGCAAGAGTGCCCATCCTACATTTAAGGTCAGTAAACTCCTGCCGCTCAAATCAGTCTTCAGCGCGGCCATCGGCGCTCATCTTGACGATGCGCGGGTCGAAGCGGGCGACGATTTCGACGAGGTCTTGCTGAGCGGCCATCACGTCGAGAATGTTTTTATAGACGTAGGGGACTTCATCGGCACCGGCTGAGATCACGTGGATGTCGCGATTCTCAAGGTCCTTTTGCACGGTGCGGAAGTTGTACTTCTCTTTCGCTGCCGTGCGACTCATGCGCCGCCCGGCACCGTGCGCTGCAGAGAGCAGGCTGTCGGCGTTCCCTTTTCCACGCACGATGAATGCCGGATCGGCCATCGAACCGGGGATCACGCCGAGGACACCCACTCCAGCGGGAGTCGCTCCCTTGCGATGCACAATCACGTCGCGACCTCCGTGCGTTTCCTTCCACGCGAAGTTGTGATGGTTCTCGACCCCGGCCACGATCCGGGCACCGAGCAGCTTGGTGACGAGTCGATGAATGACATCGTGATTGGCCGCCGCGTAGTCGCCCATCAGGTTCATGGCCGCCCAGTATTCTTGACCGGCCTGATCGTCGAGACTCAGCCACGCGAGACGATCCACGTCGGCGTACCGCTTCGGCAGTTTGTTTCGTGCGATGTTGCTGTACGTGTCGCAGACGGCGGCTCCGGTTCCGCGACTGCCGCTGTGACTGAGCAGCGCGACGTATTCGCCCGCGTCGAGATTCAACTCGTCGTCGCGTTGTTCCAGCGTGAAGAGACCGAACTCGACGAAGTGGTTGCCGGAGCCAGACGTGCCGAGTTGTCGCCACGCTCGATCGCGGTTCTCGCGCGTGACACGACAGACGCTCCAGTCCTGATCCATAACGGCGTGAGTCTGCGGCTTCTCGTGGACGGCACCGACGCCGAAGCGCGTCCCGTTGATGATCGCCTGTCTGAACCGATGGACGTTGTCCGTGAGTTGCGACGTGGGGAGATCGAGCACCGACAGCTTCATCCGACACGCGATATCGACTCCGACGGCATACGGCACGACGGCGTTGTCCAATGCCAGCACACCGCCGATCGGCAGTCCGTAGCCGAGGTGCGCATCGGGCATCAGCACGGCACCCACCGCCATCGGCAACGCGCACGCCTGACGCATCTGAGCGTGACAGGCGTCGTCAATCTCGTCGCCCCACGTTTGATACGAGATCGGCTCGGGACGAGTGAATGTTCTGGCCTCGATCAACTCTGTGGCGAAGCGGCCGAAGTGTGGATCGGCCTCGTGCGAAGCTGGCGCGGCGACGATCTGCGCGATCCGTTGCTTGATCTCCTTCCCGCGCGAGCCTCCCTCCTTGGCTGCCTTCTGAATCCCCTCAATGGCACTCGCCAGACATTCGTCCGGCACGCCGAGTTTCCGCAGTTGAGTCGTGTTCATGGTTGTCTCTATTCACCTTCCGCTGCTTCCTTTTCGCCAGCGTGTCCATTCTGGCTGGCCCGGTAACGGCGAACCTCCTCCTCCAGCCGTCGCCGTTCGACGCGCAGTTGGATGTTGGCGAGACTCGAATAGGCGGCCGAGGACATCCAGTCGCCGAGGGCCATCAGTACGGTCCACGCGACCAGAATCAGGACAGCCATCCAATAGACGAAGAACAGGCCCGGCCGGCCTCGGAAAAACGGTTCGAGTTGATCGCCGAGCGGGATCAGGATGCCGACGATCCCCAGCATGGCACTGACCTGCAACCGACGCCGAAGCTGACGATCGGCATAAGTCCGCGCGAGGTCGTCTCCTTCCAACAGGGGAGACAACGCGCGTCGATTGCGAATTTGCAGCCACGCCGAAACGACGGCAAATCCCAACAGCAGCAGTCCCGCAATCAGAGCGGGCAACGTGTCGGCGGCGATGCGAATCGGCAGTGGCATGGTGGCGGGATCAGGGATGAAGGATGATTACGAGTAAGATTACGAGTAAGAGAAGGCAACGAACGGGCTCGGGGCTTTGCGAAACTTGACGGTCTCGGAACCCACTTCTATACTCGCGCCGTTGATGACCGATGACCCCGCACAGCGATTCCTCGCACTCCACAGGATGTGATCACCAGCATGAAATCAGAAGAACGTCACCGGCTCCAAGCCAACGAACTGCAGCAGGTTGTCAAAACCACGGGTAGCCTGTTGGAGCGGCATGCGACGACCATCGTGGCGGTCGTCTGTGGGTTGATGCTGGTGGCGGCGGCTTCGATTGGGTGGATGCGTCAATCGACCGCCACAAGTTCCGCCGCTTGGACGTTGCTGGAAAACGCTCAGAGTGTCGATGACTTCGGCAGCATTGCCGAGAAGTACAAGAACACGCCCGCCGGAGACTGGGCCAAGCTGCGTGAATCCGAAGCCAATCTGCGATCGGGCAGCGACGTATTGTTTACGGACCGCGATCTGGCGAACACCGATCTCAAGCGAGCTCGCGAAGGGTTTGAGCAACTGCTGGCCTCTGCCAGCACTGATCCATCCGTTCGCGAGCGGGCTGTGTGGGGCATGGCTCGCTGCCTCGAATC
>JAYVOX010000494.1:0-4861 GCA_043757695.1 Schlesneria sp. | reverse complement strand
AAACGAAGTGTCCAAAGGTCGGCTGGTACGAACAACAACACGCAAACAACTTCAGAGATCCATCCAAGACCCGACCCAACGCCAACAACTCTTTCGCCGTCATGACACACCTCCCTGTGTGACAGACACTTAACACATTCCGCCAACTTGCGGAAAGACCGAGTTTGCGCTGTAGTATTAGACGGCATCCGGCTCGCCAAGAAATGCAGAAGCCCCCTCACTCTAACCCTCTCCCCCGAAGACGGGGGCGAGGGGACAAAGCGGAGACCAGACCATGCCTGCCGATCCGGTTCAGACTCACGTCGAGAAGACACTCGCTCACACGTCGCCGTTCGTCGGCTGCCGCTACGACCCGACCGGCCGCTTTGTGTTTGGAGGGTGTGAGGACAACAAGGTCGTCCGGTTCGATGTCGCCTCGGGGGCGAAGGTCGAACTGGTTGGGCACGACAGTTGGATTCGAGCACTCGCGTTCAACAAGGCGGGTGACGTGCTGGTGTCGGGTGGTTACGACGGTCGCCTCATCTGGTGGTCGGCCACGGCGGACGCACCCGCCGTGATTCGCAAGATTGATGCGCACGCGGGCTGGATTCGCGCGCTGGCGGTCAGTCCCGACGGCAATCTGCTCGCCTCATGCAGCGACGACAAGAAGGTGAAATTGTGGAACCTCGCCGATGGCGGCCTCGTGCGCGAGTTCCTCGGCCATGAGCGGCACGTCTACAACCTCGCGTTCCATCCCGACGGCAAGCAGCTCGCGTCGGGAGACCTCACGGCGAAGTTCATTCATTGGGAAGTCGATACAGGAAAAAAGGTCCGCGAGTTCCCCATCGCCAGCCTCAGCAAGTACGACGCGGGCTTCATGGCAGACTACGGCGGGCCGTACTCGATGACGTTCACGCCCGACGGCAAGCGGCTGATCGCGGGAGGCATCACCAACGTCACGAACGCCTTTGCCGGCGTGGGCAATCCGATCGTGGTCGAGATCGACTGGGAAGCGGGCAAGGACGCGATAACGCATCTCACCAAAGCCAACATCCAGGGCAAGACCTTCGGTGTCGCGTGGCATCCCGACGGCTACGTCATCGCGTCCACAGGCGGGCAGGGGGGTGGCCACCTCTTTTTCTGGAAGCCCGACCAAAAGGACGAGTTCCACACACTGAACCTCGGCAACACCACCCGCGACCTGTCGCTCCACCCCGACGGCCTGCACATCGCCACCTGCCACCACGACAAAAACATCCGCATCAGCCTGATGGGACCAAAGCCCGCGTGAAGTCTTCTCCTGTCCCCTCGCCCTTGAGGGTGAGGGGATTCGCAACCTAACCAAGTAGAGCAGTAACCTGCCATACACAACTGGACGAACTAGATGCGTCACATGAGGACGACATTCTGATGAAGACAACCGAGTTGATCTGCCAACCACTTATGATTCTTACCTTGATCTCGATGGTGTTCTCGATATCGCAGGCGTCAGCAAAAGATACTGACGAGATCAAACCCAAAATGACTTTTGGAGGCGTGGTTACTTCTCGCGCCGTATTTCTTCCCGACCCGCGACTGTTCATGTACGGAGAAAAAGTTTGGAATCTGGAGACTCGCAAACGCTCAGTCAGCCTCGAAGAGGCGATTGGTGGCAAACGCCACATCTTCAGCAGTGATCGCAAGTACGTCGCGACTCTCGGTGAATTCACACAGATTTGCGATTTGGAAAAAAAGACGGCGACTCGTGTCAATAACTACAAGACCGACTATGTCGCAATCTCGCCTGACAGTCGTTGGCTCGCGACGTACAACATGGTTGATGAATTTGACCGCCCACGCTCACTCGTCGTCTGGAACATCGCAAAACGAACCGTCCAAGCGACGCTCGCGATGGGAAGTGACGGTGACTCACCGCTAATCTTCTCGAAAAACAGTCGATCCCTCTTCTACGCAACCAAAGACAAACTACGAGAAGTCGCCGCCGAAACTTGCAAAGTCACGCGAGAAGCAAAGAAGAGTCGCCCATACTCAGACCTCTGGTTTTTCGAGTCTGATGATCGCCTGTATACCCAAAGTGGATGGTCTACCCAGTACAGCGCACCGATCGAAGCCATCGACTTGTCAAAAGAGAAGTTCGGGGAAATCACCCAAATCATCGCTTCAAAACAAAACCTCGTTCGCAATCGCCACCGCTTTGCCGCCGTCGAGGACACCAAAGTCCTGATCTTCGACAAGAACGGCTCAGTTGAGGCGACGATCGATGCACACGAACGCAAGTGCAACACGGTGGCCCTCTCGCCAGATGACAAATACCTGCTCACCGGAGGCGAAGACTGGCGAATTCGGCTGTGGGATGCCAAGACACACGAGCCGCTGGCATGGATGCGTCCCGCTCGTCGCGGAATTGGTGATGTCGCCTTCTCTGCCGACGGGAAGCATTTCTCGGTTAGGATAGATCAACTGACCATCTGGGAAACTCGCGATCTGATCGAACTGAAGAATGCTATGAAGGAATAGGACGACAACAATATCGACACATTGCATTTGAAATTCGCTCACCACACCTTGCCAACCATACCGAGGAGACCTCCATGCCCGCCGTCATTGAAGCCCCTGTCGATTTCATGGAGGCCGTCGCGCACTTGCGACTGCCGCAGCATGAGGATCAGCAGCTTCAGGAATTGATGGACGCCAACACGAATGGAACTTTGACGCTGGAAGAACGCACGCAGTTGGAGTCGCTCGTCGAGTCAAGTTTGCCACGCGAGTCGATATCATTCGCGGTTCGCTCACTCAAGAAAAATGATGTCTGCAAGCCTCAGTCTCCGTACGACGACTCAACAACAACTTTCACATACTCCCGAAGCGCTTCTTCCTCTTCCGTTGTGAGGACATTGACCGGTTCCGATCTCGCAGCAAACAGAACCGTCGCATCCTTCAGACGCCGGTCGCGCGGGCGGGCCAAGCCCGACAAAACCATCAACTGGTCCTGTGGCACCTTGAGCGTCTGCGACAATTTGAACACGGTGCGCGGCTCTGGCGAGTTGCTCGCGCCCTCTTCGATCTCGACGATTTGTGAAATGTCCACATCGGCTTGTTCGGCCAACTGCTCCACAGACAGTCGCAGCTTGCGTCGCGACAACTCGACGATCCTTGCGAAGGCAACCCGTCGAGCTGACTCCGGAATGTCTTCGCTACCTTTTGCTTCCCCAGCTACCACCCGACACGCCAAACCGCCCACGGAAATGAAACCGTTCGCTTCCTCGTTCGCCTTGGTGAGCAGCCAGTCTCGATCCAGATTTGTTTGCATGGCTATTCCCCCAAAAACTCCTTCACCCCAGACGCGGTAAGTTCAAACCAACGCAACCCTTCATACTTCGGGTCGATCTCACCACGAGTCATCCGACACGTGCGTTCATAGAAATCCTCCGACTGCGGCAGCGAATGCAATCCAACACGCCCTGCGAACCCCTCCTTCATGCTGTACCTCACAGCAGCCTCGATCAGTCGAACGCCAACTCCACTAAACCGTGGCGCGTCCGTCAATACCTTTGCGTTCCACGGAGCCGACTCAATGTAGTCCACATAAACCAACGGCTTCCCTTTCTGCCCTGTCAGGCGCGACACAACATTTGTTGTGTTCACAAGCATCAATCCCTGCATCTCACCGTCACACTCGACTCCAAAACACAGGTACGCCAACAAATCGACATACCCAGCTTTCCGTTGCCAATTCCAGCCCCAGTGTTCGGGAACCCGACCACCGGCAGTTTTGATTCGCTTGGCTCCTTCGATCCTGAGCGAAGCCCATGACAACTCAACGTCCTCGATCTGGCTGCGCGTAATGCCAGACAGAAGCACGGCAGCCACCGGTTCACCCGTGACCTTTGAGACGAGTGTCGTTGGAGTTCGCTTCACAGCACCATCATCTCCGACTTCTTCTGCTTAGCCTCATCCTCAAAAATCAACTTCTCTCCCGCAGTCAGCCTAGCATCAACGACCTGATAGAGTCGCAACGCTTGTCGAATGACGGCGGTCTTCGTCAGGTCTTTCTTGACGGCTAAGTCATCTAATACTGCCATTTCTTCGTCGCTCAGGTTGAGCGTCATGGTTCGTTTGATTGCCACAATTCAGTCCTTCCGGTCGTTTGATGGCGGGACATTACTGTTTAATCGGCTTTTTTTCAATCATAAAATATACATTTTTTGGCCACAACAAGATGCTCGCGCGGATGCCTACCACAATGAGGAGCTTATGGGTTCGAGCGGTCTTCGGGCTTACAAGAACCCACGTTTCCAATGGAGTGCGTCATTCCGCTGGCTGGAGCTGTGTCGCTGGAATAGACTCGGAGGTGAAGCGGTACGATATGGGCCGATCATTCTGACAGACACGACACAGAGAAGCAGACATGATGATCCTTTTTCTCCTGTTTTCTGATGGCAGCAGCATGACTCCGCAAACCGCCTCTCGAATCAAGCACGGGATTGCTGTCTCGACCTGCCTGCTCATTGCCGCAGTAGCAACGTGCTTTGGAATGCGTTACCGAGCGAACTCTCAAACGGAGAAGATTTTCTCACAGAGCTTTCACCGTTTTGCTGGTCTTGAGTACTCGATCAACGCACCAGAGTGGCTCGAAGACATTCTTCATCGCGCTGGCGTTGAGTCGCGCGGTGATCCTGCCGGAGCCATTCTTGGCGTTCCCGTGACTTTGCTTCTCGACACGGATCGGCTTTCGAGCGACGAGCAACGTTGTTTGAACAGGATCGCCAAGCATCTCCGGCAGGTGATTCTGAGCGGTTCCGATTTGACTGACGAGAACTTGGCAAGCTTCGCTGACAATCGTGCATTGCAAGTGCTGCTGATTCACGGAACCCAAGTTCGC
>JAYVOX010000493.1:0-4871 GCA_043757695.1 Schlesneria sp. | reverse complement strand
CGCGCTGCGACGACGATTGAAGGGGTTGCAAACCGTCTTCACCGGTCAGAGCGGTGTTGGCAAGTCGTCGCTGCTCAATGCGCTGCAGCCGGGTCTCGCGCTGAGAATCGGCGACGTGAGTCAGGTCACTCACAAGGGACGACACACCACGCGCTACGCCGAACTGCGGGAGTTGGAGTCGGGCGGCTGGGTCATCGATACGCCCGGCATTCGTCAACTCGAATTGTGGGACGTGCAGCCGGTGGAAGTCGAAGGCTACTTTGTCGAATTCCTGCCGTTCATCCCGCACTGCAAGTTTCCCGACTGCCTGCACCTGCACGAAGAGGGCTGCGCCGTGCGACGCGCGCTGCACGACGACCTGATCTCGCGAACGCGGTATGAGAGCTACCTGCGAATGATTGTCGATGACGACTGAGCCGCACTGTGTCACGCTCCGCCAGGGCGAGCGGCAAGAAAAGATTTACCCGTAGGATGGACGTCTCGTCCGTCCGAGTCGCCGCTGGTTGTGACGGACGGACGAGGCGTCCATCCTACGACTGGGTATGCCAACACTTGCCGCTCGCCTAAGTAACCCGCCGCGTGAGTACGGGCGCCATGGTTTGGCCACACTTCACGACTCCATTTGAACTGCTGGCTGATGATGGTGCGTCCCTACACCGCGAGGCCCTTCTCAAGACGGATTCGTTTTACCTGAGCCAGTACGTCATCGATGATCTCACCGTTGCGTTCGAGTGCTTTGAATTCCAGATAGTTCACGGCGAGGTTGGCGAAGACCGTCATGAGTGCTGCTGTCAGATGGATTGTCGCGGCGGAGACGCCGAACCAACCGCGCGAGTGCAGCGGTGCGGCGGGGTCGGCTGCGGCACCGAGTGCTCCGGTGAAGATCAGTAGAAGAAAGCAGCCGACCATCGCTGGAACCGTGCGGTACTTGATCGCCTGACTCTGATCGTAAAGCTCAGGGCCGAGGCGATAGGCGGTGGACGTTTCTTCAATCCAGCGACCAGTCCCCATGAAGTAAGTCAGCACAATGGCATGGACCAACGTGGCGAAGACCAACGCAGCGAGAGCCGCCAAGAAGTGATATTGCACTCCCGTTTGGACTCCCTTGTCGAGAACCCGAGGATCATCAATCGACAAACCGAGCACCATCGCCACCACCAAAGTGACCGTGCTGAGTAACGACAACGGCAAGAAAATACGAACCACGACAACTCCTGCAAACCAAGAACTCTACTTCGCACGGCCCAAAGTGAGACCTTTGAATGTAGCCACGTTTCGCCAGAACGTGGGCTGTTTGAGCGTCACGGCCGCACTCTGGCGAGGTGCAGCTACGACTCACTTCAGCCCGCGCGAGGCACAATGATCAATGACCAGTTCACGTCAAACTTGATCTTCCTCGCCAGCTCCACGAGAGCTTGGGCATCACAGATTCGCAGTGGTACGGTCTCAACCAGAGCCGTCTCCGGAGAAGTCGCCGCAGACCCGGACTGCCGCGCCGTCAGCGTTGGTCCCCATTTCGTGAGGAGTGCTTCGCGTGAGCCAAACTGATCGGGGTCGATTGCCTGAACAAAGTGTTCGACCGTATTGGCCGCGCAGTTCGCTTTCCGTTTGCGCGACATCGGCTCGCTGCCCGCGAGGCCCGCTGCCAACAGGCCGATCGCGAGGGCAGGAGCCTCGCCGAAGTTCAGGCTGCGATCGCGAATGATGAGTGGCGCTGAGCCTGTTGGAACCGGCAGGCCCCATGCGAGGGCATGGTCTCCCGCATCAAGGAGGACTTGCTCAGCAAAGCTATTGGTCACGAAACCGATCAGCCCGGCCTCGGCCGCCAATCGAGCGATCCCTCCCACATCACCACAGAGTCGGCTATTCCTGATGACAACCGATCCTGTCCCAACCGCGCGAGCCTTCTCGATGGCCAGCAGCATGGCACGTGTTGCGGCCACGTGACCGATCCCGGTGCTGCCATCGAGCAATGCGACTGCGGCAGTGTCTCTCAACGTGATGATCCGCGCGCGAGGATCGATGTCGCCGAGGTCCATCGCATCGAGAAACTGCGGCAGTGAACCGACCCCAGCATCCGCCTCTCCGCACAGATCGGCCTCGATCAGTCGAGCGACCACGATCTCAGCCTCGGCCGCAAACATCCCTTGGCGTTGCAGAAGCTTCAAGATCAGGCCGGTCAGCGACGCGCGATCCACTCGCGCCACAGCAGTCTCGCCTGCATTCGTCATGAATGGTTCCATAGTGAGTCTCGATGAAGTGAATGAAGCCTGCGGTTGTTGGGGAGTTCTGGCTCTCCGCCATTCGTGTTGATTCTTGTGGCACATCAGCCGCAGGGCGCTAGCCCCGGTTCAATTTCGCTCAACCGGGGCTAGCGCCCTGCGGCTAATTCTGTCCAACATTCAACACGATTGGCGGAGAGCCGAATTTGCTTTCTCGCAGACCTTGTGGCTTGGTGTCGTGGAGGACAATAGTCCATTCAGTCTTCTGTGGCTCACTGGTCCTTGATCAAGGCACCGTCTTCGTCGATCAGTTTCTCGATCCGTCGGACTTGCGGCTCCCGCTGATTCGGGAGGTTCGCCGCGCGGAACTCCGTCTTGCGACCAATGAGGCGTTCGATCCAGAAGTCGGCCAACTCACGAACTTCGACGCGGTTGCTTCTCAACAGACCGACGAGTTGGATTGAGGTCAACTTGTCGCGCCCGTCGTCGCGTGTGTACCCCCACAAGAGCCGGTACATGATTTCGACATCAGCGGGCGGATAGTGATTTCCCAGTTCCTTCCTGAGCAACGCTCCGTGTTCTGTGCCGAGCGGGAGCCAGAGAGAGAGACCGTCGCGAGCGGCGAAGCGACCTTCCTCGTGATGGCATTCGGCCAGAGCTTGTACTAAGGCGGGATAGGACTGAGTCAGCGCCAATCCACGGACGGCCAGTTCCGAGACCTTCGAGTTCGCGTGGGGGAGCAACGCCAACAGCGAAGCTTCGGCTGGTTGATCGAGCGAGAACTCTTTTTCAAAGAGCGTGGCATAGCGTCGCAGCGGGTTGAGTTTTCGCTTGCTGGCATCTGTCCAATCGGGGGCCGTCGTGAACGAGACCGCCGCCTGTTTATTTTCCTGTGCCTGCTCGGAGGAGATCGGCAGTCCGGTTCGCTCGAGCACTTCCTGAGCTGCTCCGAGAGCCGTCGTCCACTTGACCCTTCCCGCGAGGACATACAACACGCCTGAGTAACGATTCGATTCGCGAACCTTTTCAAAACCGATCGGCTGCGGCGGCAAGACTTCGACGGCACAGGCGGTTTCAGGGGTGAGCAGCTCCAATTTCCAAATGTCCTGACCGACGATGATCGACAGTGCCGTGGACCGTGGCGGGTCTTGGCGGCTCCCCTGGAAGAGAACGCGTCCGCGTTGAACCTCCAACCCCGTCGTGGCGACATCGGTGGCGTCCATCGCACGCACTATCGAGTCTCCCAAGACGGTCGCTCGAACGGCACCTTGGTCAAAACTCAAGGCGGCCTCATAAGGTTCCAAGCTGGCAAGCAACTCGCCAGTCTTCACGGCCGATTGCCTGGGGGTGAGCAGCCAATGCTGGTCAGCATCGTTGAAGTGGAGCAGCACGCCTTCGTTCGAGGTGAACAGCACGGGGACCGTCGGGACGGCCAAGACGGGCTTCGGTTTGTCGGGAACGGGTGGGACGGGATCGGGCGTCGCGGGAATGACCGTCTTGGGCTTGACCGCGACCGTGGCAGGAGCCGGCAGATTGGTCGTGGAGGGGGTCTTGGGGAGAACCTTCGTATCGTCCCGTTCATCGGGTGGCGGAGCGGGATCAAGGCGCGCGATCGCCGTCGAGTTTGGGTTCGTGGCAGCGTTCATCGCGGCTGGCGAATCGGAATCACCAACATTGGCGATCGTCCCCACCGAGTCCACTGCGACATCGGACTGCGCGGGCTTGTGTCGTGTACTGTTCGCACCGCGCGAACTCTTCCCCAGCTCAAGTTTTGCCCGGTTCAAGCCTGTCGTGAAACTGGTGTCCAACAACAGCAGGCCGACACAGGCCACCACGATGGCCGCGACAGCGATGGTCGGCCCAACGGCTTTCGACCAAGGGTTCGGCCGCAGGTACTCCGGGATTTCCTGCGAAGAAGCGGGACGAACGCTTGGAATTCCTGGCGTCGCGGCAGGGACCGCAGTCACGGACGATTGACCCGCGGTTGCCATTGATCCTACTTCGAGTGACGCTGGCGGAGCCTCATCCAAGCGGAGTTTGTCGGCCGCAGTGACCGGCCCGAGTGCATAGAGCCGCTCACGACTGTGAGTAGAGACTTCGCACGGTTGGCCGAGTACCAGAGTGAGGACTTGATGACATGCCGCGACCTCCGCCAGCAGTTCGTCGGACGACAGCAGGACTCGCTCGACTTCTGCAACCTGGTTGGCTGGCAAGGTGTTGTCGAGATATTGAGCCACGATGTTCGAGTCGATCCCGATGTGCGAGCCGCTCACGTCCGGAGCCGACAATCGCCGCCGTCGCATCACCTCACGAATCCGGCTGACAAGGACTCCCGCCACCGGACTCTCCTGTATCTTCAGCCCGATCTGTTTGGTCTGAGCCGGTTCCAGCACATCATCCAAATAGGCCAGTAACGTCCGCAGTGTCAGTCTCATGATCGTGGTCTCCCGCCTTTCCAATTTAGAGAATGGCTCTCGTGCCCGACTCCGTTTGGTTCACCAACCCGCATTTGGCACAACACGCCGGTCCTAGGTGTCTGTCTGGATAGACGAAGGCCATACCTTCCGTAGGGTGGGCACTGCCCACCATCAACGACCGATTGTGGTGGGCAGTGCCCACCCTACGGGTATCCGGACAGACACCTAGAAG
>JAYVOX010000492.1:0-4883 GCA_043757695.1 Schlesneria sp. | reverse complement strand
CGTCGTCGATCTGGGCCGTTTGATGCAGCACACGCAGGTTGTCGCTCAGCGAATGTTGCAACTCGGTCAGCTTCCCTTCGCCTTGAGAGATCGCTTGCAGCGTGCGGCCCAAATCCTTGAAGTCGTCCCGCAATAGCCCCACGCCTTGCAGCGTCTGTTCGATGTGTGTCAGGTGGTGACTCTGTCGGGTTTCGATCTGAGTCAGCAGGTTGACCAGCCGGTTGTCGTTCTTGGTTTCGAGGGCTTCGTGGCGTTGTTGCAGCACGTCGAGCGCCTTGGTCCACGCGGCCGCTTCCTGTTGTTGCCGGTCGTCGAAGCGTTGGAAGAGTGCGGCCAGGCTTTGGTTCCACGTCGCGACTTGGCGATCCAACGTCGAGGCCATGACACGCAGGGCGTCGTCGTTGGCCGACTGGATCATGCTCAAAAATGGAGTGAGATTCGGATGCTTGACCTCGAAGCGATTCAGTAGTTCGCGTTCGATGAAACGATCAATGAAGCCATCGACGCTGTGTTCGATCCGCTCACAAAGGAACAGCGCGAACATCATCGTCATGGCCGTGGCGAGCGCGACCGTCGTCGTGTTGAAGGCTTCGCCCATTTCGGAGACGACGACCGGAAGTCGATCAGCCATCTCATCGAACGAGATGCCGCTGAGTGCCGTTCCAAAGTGAACGACCGTCCCGAGGAACCCGAGGACCGGGCTGATCGCGATGATGAATCGGACCAGCGAGTAGCGGGCGTGAGTCACGTCCTCGCCGCGACCGGAGAGATATTGCAGATGCTCGCGATAGTCTTCGCCTGCACCATTCTCAACGACATAGCCGAGGGCCTGTGCGAGCCGCTGCCCGATCTTCGATTCGATCAGCCATTGCGGCTTCGCTTGAATCGCCTTCAATAACTCCTGTGCTTGCGACATCGGTTCGCGACTGGTTCGTGGCGGTAGCCAAGCTTCGCGCAGAGCCATGCTTTCGCGAGGGAACGCCGTCGACTTCATGACGATGTCCACAATCCCCCACATGAACATCGCCACGATGACGTAATCGACGGGATGCTCGGTCGTGTACCGCTGCAACAGCGTGTGGTGCATCGAGGGCTGCAACACGATGCCATAGAAGATCGCCGTCGCTGCCGCACCGAGAACCATCGACAGGTCGAGTTTCCGCAGGAGGGCGGGTTTGAATTTGTTGAGCATGGCGATCTCGATTGGTCTTGAGGAAAGGAGGCGAGAACGAAGTCTCTCGTGCGTCGTCAACGCTAAGAACTGGGGTAGCTGCGCTCGCCAGAGTGCGGGATTCCCACGTTCTGGCGAACGTGGCTACCCCAAAACTAAGGAACGGCGCAGGAATAACTGTCGGACGTAGCCGAACTCGTGAGAGTTCGATCCGAAGTCTCACGGCTTCGGCTACGACACTGATTGATGCAGCGATCCTAAGCGGTGATGACGCACTCGCCGCTGTTTGCTTTTCTGGTCTGCTTTACTGACTCGATGACTTCGTGCCGCTGGGCGAACCTGAGATCGGGATGCCCGCCGGGAGTGGACGGGCGGCGACGGCGAAGCCTTGATCGTGAGCGAAGGCTTGGAGTTTGCGATAGATCGGGAAGCTGTCGGGATAGACCCAAAACGTCAGTGTCGTTTCAGGGTCGGCACCGAGCAGCGATTCGTAAAACAGTGAGCCTTGCGAGAGTGCGACTTGCGCGGTCTCCCCTTTCAGGTCTGGCTCGGGAACGACCTCCCACGAGGAAACACTGACGCGATAGCCGCCGTGTCCGGCTCGCAATTCTTCGAGACCGTTCAGCATTTCCACGCGCACGAGGTAACTCATGTTGAATCCGGCGAACGGGCCGACCTGTCCTTGATGCGAGCGTGTCCGTGTGAGCCAGTCCTTGCGGCGATCAATCTGGTCCCTCAGCTTCACGACGAGGACTTCGATCGGAACTTCGGCCACGCGGTTCTTGTCGAGCCGATAATGCTTTTCCTTACCCGAGACGGTGCGGCTGATCGGCGTGATGTGGTGCTGGAGTGTCTCGACCGGCGGAGTCTTTGCTTCGAGTGCCTTCACCTGCGCGAGCAGCCTCGCCAGCGATTGTTTGGCCAGACGCAAATCGGCTTGCTGCTCGGCCGATTGTTGGCGTGAGGCGTTGAGTTCGAGTTGTTGCTCGGCAAGTTTGTCGCGTGCAGCTTGGACGCGATCGTTCATTTCTTCCTGCTGTTGGTGATGAGCCGTCAAGGCCTTGGCCAGGATCGCGTCGTCTCTTCGCAACTTGGCCAGTTCGGCATCCAGCAGTCGCGCGCGTTCGACCATCTCGGGGGGAGGAGCCAAATCGGGAAGCAACATCGGTTCGAGTTCTGGCTCGGGTTCGCTGAGTGGTGCAGGGACTTCGAGTTCTGTGGTAGCCAGCTCCGGCGCGGCAACTGACTCGGGCGAGACGGCCTCATCGGTATCGGTGGGCGGCAACAACTCAGCGGGTGAGTTGAGTGCCGGAGCAATGAGATCAGGCGTTGCGTTAGGTCGCAGCGGCGGTCGTGTCCGAACGCCAGCAATCACGATCAGAACGATCAAGATGCCGACGACGTTGCAGATCACGTCGAGAAACGAACTGGAGCTGAACTCCTCTTCTTCATGGTGACGGCGACTCACGGCGTCCCTCCTCGCGCGGTGCGCGTCGGCTTCGAGACGGGTGGAGTTGCTCCGGACGGTGTTGCCGTGAGGCTCGCCTTATCCAGAGCAGGGCTGGCGTATTCTTTCGATGTCGTGAGTCCCGACTTCTCCGCGAGTGAGCGAGCCTGTTCATAGTTGGGATTCGGGTTGCCGTCTTTGACGACGACGAACCGCAAGCTCGGCTTCCAGAAGAAGCCTTGCGGAGGCTGGCCCCAATCGCGCGCTTGCAGGTCGAGCACCGTGACGAGTCGTTCGAGTGTCTCTTGCTTCGACTCACCCTCGCCCATGCGGATCGCGTGCTTGCCACCGACGACCAATCGCTGCGGTTCGACGACGACGCGCACTTCTCGTTCGAGTCCGATCGCAGCGTCAGCCGCCGACAGCCCCCAATGTTTGTGCGAGAGCATCTCGGGTTCGAGAGGCTTGTTTGAGGAGGACTTCTTGGTACGACGGTCCACGACCGGAACGGCCGTGGGACGCGACGAACCGAGTCCGATGTCTAGTGCTTTTGCGCCGCGATCAGCTCCGACAGGACCACCGGACGAGGCGTCTTCGTCGTCCTCATTCGTGAGTCGCTCGATGCCGGAGTCGGCGACTTGCGACGAGACATGGCCAATACCGGGCGTTTCCGTGACAGAGCTTTGGTTTCCTGGTGTTGTGGCCACAGTCCGGTGTCCGAGAACGCCGCCGGTCTCGACAGCCCGCCGACCATTCGTACCAGTCGCGTTACCGTTTGCATTAGGCTCATTTTCAAATCCTTCGACCTTGCGTAGCTCGGAAGACAGCCCACTTGCTCCCTTACCAACTACTTGTTGTTGACCACCTGGTTTTTGGCCCGCTGGTGTTTGACCGCTTGGTTGTTGGCCACCCAGCGAGGTTGAACGTCCGTTCCGTCCTGCGAAGTTCTCGATGCGCTCCCAACTGCGCGATCCAACTTCGTTCTCATCGCCCATCACGTCGGCGACTTCAAACCGATTGGTCGTTCCCGTGTGAGCGGCCTGTTCGCTCGAGTCACCCGTTTGGCCCGAGCCAACCATGCCACCTGCGCCGCTCTGGCCAGTGGCTCCCTTGCGAGTCCCGTCACCCGTTGAGCCACCGCCTCGATTGAAGAGCGTTCCGCCCGACTTCTTCGACGCGAAGCCCTTGATCTGATCCCGTTCGGCGAGCAGTCGATTGACGGCCGCTGCACACGCCGCCTGCGCCTGTGGATCGAGTGGCGGTTGCTGTAGCTGCGTTTCTTCTTCGATCAGTTCGTAACCGTGGGGTTGCTGGAGCGATGTCAACATTTTCAACGCGATGTAGTACGCGACTGTGCCGCTGGGACGAACGAGCAGCAAGACATAAGGCTCGGGTTCGCGCGACGGCTTTGGTTGCTTCAGGCTCCACGCGGTCCAATAGGTGACCAGTGAATTCGATCCGGCCAACAAGGGATTGACGCGCTGCGTGAAGCCTTCGAGATCGTCTGGTCGAATGACGATGTCCTCCGGCAGGAATCGCAATCCGTCGGCGGTGCATTCGATCAGGATCGGTCGTCGCGCTGTTCCCGACTGCGGATCGAACGGGACCACCGTGAACTTGCTCTCGCTCCCCGCTGCGGCCACTTGTGCCGCCTTAAGTCGCTTCTGAACCGCCGCGATCTGTTGTTCGATCCGTTTCCGTTCGGCCAACGTCGAATCGCCCGAAGACGACACTGGCCGCGTGCTGGTCAGCTTGGCTTCGAGGTCACTCGCCTCGTCTTGGAGGGCGAGTACTTGCTGAGCGGCCACGTCCTTTAAGCGTCGTCGTTGTTCGAGTGACTTCGCCCGCTGATCGCGCTCGCTGGCGAGTCCATTCGTTTTTCGACGCCACTCGGCCACGAGGTCATTCAACTCCTGCTCGCGCTGCGCCAAGGCGGCCGCTCGTTCGGCGAGAAGTTGTTCGCGCGGATCGACCGCAGGTTCAGACGACTCCGGCTCCGCGAGAATCACGATCGGATCCGGTGCTGCGACGGTGGGCAACTCCGGCGCTTCAATCGAAAGTTGTGGCAGCGGACGAGTCTTCAATTCCGCCAACACATCCGCCAACGAGTCCTTACGAAGCTGCCGCGTGGTGACCACCATCAACATCAAAATCAACGCGCCCATAGTGCAGATGAGAATGTCCAAGAAGGCGAACAGATTGACCGACGGCGAACTCTTGATTCTGTGACGCATCGGCTGAGATCGCTTCCTGACGTGGCACCGA
>JAYVOX010000491.1:0-4893 GCA_043757695.1 Schlesneria sp. | reverse complement strand
CACTGGTGGGCGGTGCGATTGGAACGTGGTTGGTCGCGCAACGTGATCCCCAAGAGTTTCAAGTGCTCGTCCCGTGGCTGATCTTATTGGCCACGTCGCTCTTCCTGCTGCAACCGACAATTACGAGATGGACGGGGATCGGCAAGCCGCACGTGGCACCTTCTCCGAAGCTGCTCGCGGGGATCATGACCTTTCAGTTTTTGATCGCGCTGTACGGCGGATACTTCGGTGCGGGGATCGGCATTCTCATGCTGAGTGCCCTCGCGCTGATGGGCTTCTCGGACATTCATCGAATGAACGGAGTCAAGACGCTGCTGGCGTCGGGGATCAATGGTGTCTCGGTGGCGTTGTTCATCTGGTTCGACAAAGTGAATTGGACGCTGGCCTTGCCGATGATTGTCTCCGCCATCGTGGGTGGCTTCGTGGGGGCGAGCGTCGCTCGGCGTCTGGACAAGAACGTGGTCCGCTATGCGGTGGTGGTGATCGGCCTGCTCTTGTCGGGGTACTACTTCTTCCAGAGTTTGGGCGGTTGATCGGCCGGCGCATCAACAACAGGCGGCATCAATCCAATGATCGAGGTGAGCCGGGTGCCGTGAGGCCCCGGATTCTTCGCGCTGCCCGCCAGGATTGCCTGGGTGACAAGTTCGGAAGTGACTTCGGCAAGGTAGCCCTGTCGCTCCGCGACAGGAAGCGCGTCGCTGAGAACGTGTTCGATAATGAGATGCAGAGAAGAAGCAGCGGCGTTTGCGATTCACTAGTTCATTTGTGTTCGCGCTGCCTGTCGCGGAGCGACAGGGCTACCTTGAACGAGCGACGGTTCCCCGGCCCGCACTTGCGTGCGTCGTGTAACTCGACTGTCGCGGTTGGCATCCGGTATAGTCGAACCTCAACGGGAGTACTCGCCGGTCGTGCGAGTGACCGCGGTGGTTCTAGGATTTGTCCCCCAGGAGAGAGTCTGATGAAGAAGAGTCTGTTTGCGTTTGCCGCGTTGGTTGTGGCGTCGTTCGGTCTCGCGATCGCCGCTGAAAAGGTGCAGTCCGGTTTGGAGAAGGGGGCTTCGGTTCCTCCGTTCTACGTGAAGGACGTGACCGGCCCCGCGAAGGATGGCGATGAACTGTGCTATCGCTGCCGTTTTGGTGGTCAACCTGTTGTGACGATCTTCGCCAAGGAGATGACGGACGAAGTCGCCGCTCTGACGAAGGAACTCGACGGTGTGGTTGCCAAGAACCGCGATCAAAAGATGGCTGGCTTCGTCGTGCTGATGACGAATGATGCCAAGAAGGGTTCGGCCTCGTTGAAGGCTGCTGCTGAGAAGAACAAGATCGAGCAATTGCCGCTGACGACGTTCGATGGCACGGCCGGTCCTCAAGGCTACAAGATCAACCCCAAGGCTGATGTCACTGTGATGATGTGGGTCGAAGGCAAGGTCAAGGTCAGCCAAGGTTTCAATAAGGGTGAACTGAGCAAGGACGCGATCTCGAAGGTCTCGGCCGAAACGAAGCAAATCCTCGAATAGTCCGATGGACTGTGTCGAGCAGGATGTCACAAGACCAGCACCCCGCGTTTGGCAACGAATGCGGGGTGCAGTCGTTTCAGGAAGAAAGGCTTCAGATGGACTTCGGACTTCAGGACAAAGTGGTTCTCGTGACGGGCGGGGCGAAGGGGATCGGCCTCGGTGTCGCTCAGGTGTTGGCGCGCGAGGGAGCAATCCCGGTCGTGGTTGGTCGCAACGTGAGCGACAACGAAGCGGCCGTGCGGTCCATTGTGGAGGTCGGTGGCAGGGCTTGGGCGGTGTCGGCCGAGTTGACTCAAACCGACGATTGCCAACGCGCAGTGGAAGCGACGCTCGCGCAGTTCGGGCGAATCGACGGCCTCGTCAACAACGCGGGAATCAACGATGGCGTGAGCCTCGAAGTCGGAGACACCGAGCGGTTCATCGCGTCGTTGCGGAAGAACCTGCTGCACTACTACGAGATGGCTCACTTCGCGTTGCCTGAGTTGAAGAAGTCTCATGGGGCGATCGTCAACGTCGGCTCGAAGGTGGCCGAGACCGGTCAGGGAGGAACGTCGGCCTATGCGGCGGCGAATGGCGGTCGGAACTCACTGACGCGCGAGTGGGCGGTCGAACTGGCGAAGTACCACATTCGAGTCAACGCGGTGATTGTGGCCGAATGCTGGACGCCGATGTACGAAACGTGGCTCGGTACTGTCGATGACCCCGCCGCCACGCGCCGCCAAATCGAAAACCGTATCCCGTTCGAGCACCGCATGACCACCTGCGAAGAGATCGCCAACATGGTCGTCTTCCTGCTCTCCCCCCGCTCCAGCCACACGACCGGCCAACTGATCCACGTCGATGGCGGCTACACCCATTTGGACCGAGCCGTCAATCGGTCGGAGTAACGTGGGGCAGGTTTGTGACCTGCGCGTGCCTTACTTCTTCAACCACTCTGTCTCGCCGATGTTTCAGTTTGCGATCTGAGAACTCGTCCAAGAACAGCCTCGTAGGATGGGCACTCTTGCCCGTCCTGTCTTCAGTCCAACGCAAGGTCACTCGAAAACCGGACGGGCAAGAGTGCCCATCCTACGGTCGCCGTAAGTGTCACTCGACCTCAAGCCGATGACTGAATTGCCGATGGCCAATGACTTCATCCGCCGTGATGCAACACTGACCTTACGCGATGAGTCCCAACTTGACTTCACCTTCGACATCGGTCAGGCGGAAATCGCGGCCTTGGAAGCGGAAGGTGAGTTTGGTGTGGTCGATGCCGAGGAGACGCAGGATCGTGGCGTTCCAATCGTGGACGGGGACGCTGTCCTTGACGACGTTGTAGCCGAAGTCGTCGGTCTCACCGAACGTGATGCCGGGCTTCGAGCCTCCCCCCGCCATCCACATGCTGTAGGAGCGGCCGTGATGATCGCGGCCGTAGTTGTTCTCGGTGAGAGCACCTTGGCTGTAAACTGTTCGGCCGAACTCGCCGCCCCAAATCACGAGTGTGTCTTCGAGCAGGCCACGCGCTTTCAAGTCTTTGACCAAGGCGGCGGACGGTTGATCGACATCTTTGCTCTGGCCGCGAATTTGGCCCGGCAGACTGCTGTGCTGATCCCAGCCTCGGTGCATCAGTTGGATGAATCTCACGCCTCGCTCGGCCATGCGTCGCGCGAGCAGGCAGTTGCGAGCGAAGCCACCGTCCACGCCGCTGTCGTTGATGCCGTACAGGTCGAGTGTTTCCCTCGTCTCTTGTGAGAGGTCTGTCAGATCGGGGACAGAGGTCTGCATCCGGTACGCCATCTCGTATTGAGCGATGCGCGTGTCGATCTCGGGATCACCGAAGGATTCTTTGGCGATCTCATTCAGTTGGCCGACCTTATCGAGCATCCGGCGTCGCACGCTGCTGTCGATGCCCGGTGGATTGGAGAGATACAGCACGGGGTCGTCGCCCGAGCGGAATCTCACCCCCTGATGCTCGGTCGGAATGAAGCCGCTCCCCCACAGACGCGAGAAGATCGGCTGATCGGTCTTGTTCCCGCTCCCCTGCGAGATCATCACGATGAACGCGGGAAGGTTGTCGTTCGCGCGGCCGAGTCCATAACTGAGCCACGCTCCCAAGCTCGGGCGACCCGGTTGTTGTGAGCCGGTCTGTAAAAACGTCGTGGCCGGGTCGTGGTTGATCGCTTCAGTGTTGAGCGACCGGCAAATGGCAATGTCGTCGACGATCGAAGCGGTGTGTGGTAGGAGGTCGCTCACCCACGAACCGCTTTGTCCGTGTTGTTTGAAATTGAAGATCGACGGTGCGACGGGGAGTGTCTTCTGGCCCGAGGTCATGCCGGTGATGCGTTGTCCCATGCGGACTGAGGCCGGGAGTTCGGTGCCGCGCTTGTCGGCGAGGCCCGGCTTGTGGTCGAACAGGTCGAGTTGCGATGGCCCGCCCGACATGAAGAGATAGATGACTCGCTTGGCTTTCGCGGGGAAGTGCGTTCCTTCCAAGACACCTTTCCCTGATGCCACGGCTGTCGGCGCTGTCAGACCTTCGCGTCCGAGCAGCCCGGCGAGTGCCGCAGTCCCGATTCCAGCGGCCGTGCGTCCAAAGAAGTGGCGTCGTGTGAGACGCTCGAAGAACGAGTCGCTCGCCTGTGATGCCGCGTTCAGTCGGATGTCGAGTGGTGAGAACATCGAAGTGGACCTCTCGTGAAGTTCTGCGACTTTGGGATTGCCGCTCAAGTATTGAAGAGTCACGTCGGCAGAGTAATGGCCTCGACCGATCTGATCCAGAATGGGGCGATGACTTTTGGATTGGTCGTGAGTTGTGGTGTTGCTCGCTGCGGGAATCTCTTCAAAGTTCGTTCAGTTTGAGAATCTTGGTGGACCTTGACGCCTTGGACAGAAATCTCGGAAACGTGCAAGAGGACTTGGCAAAGATTCTTCAGATTTGTGAGGGCTTGCGCCGATCCTACTAGCGAGATGGCTTACAGCGGTGCGAACGGGCACACATCGGATGGCGATTGATCCGGTGTGAGCGCGTAGTACCGCCGAGGCTGTCTATGGGGGGCAGGACAACTTGGCTCGGTCACACCACGAAGCATGATGCTTGGCGGCGATCGACTCATCCGGCCACCCACGGCTTCTTCGGTACAGGGATCGAACTGAAGAAGCTGCCGAGAATTTATCTCGTGACGACCGTGCCAGAGGAACGAGCAGGCGAGTGATCGCCGAGACGTTTGTCTGGTCAGAGGCAACACCTGCCGGTGACGCCTCAGCTTGGCAAGTTCCAAGGCACGGATTGCCGCGTGGACGAGTTTGAGGGTGAAGATCCGGAGGGTCGCGACGCCCTTCAGAGTGTGAACAATCTAGGTGATTGGAGAGCCCGCGATGAGAACGATCTTCACTACTGG
>JAYVOX010000490.1:0-4894 GCA_043757695.1 Schlesneria sp. | reverse complement strand
GAAGGAGGAACATGGTTTCGGCTGTTTGACAAAGTGTTCTCGGAACGGAATCTGGCGGCTGGGCTGCCACAGGTGGCGAGGAACAAGGGGGCACCGGGAGTGGACCATGTGACGGTGACAGCGTTCGAGCAGCAGCTTCCCGAAGTCATTGGGGAACTGTCGGACCAACTGAAAAGCCGGCACGTACCGCCCCCAGGCCATTCGCCGCGTCCCCATTCCCAAGCCTGGAACGACGGAGACCCGCCCTTTGGCCCCTGTTCATCTTTGGGGGCCGACCGTGCGAGATCGCCTCGTTCAGGCGGCGGTGGTGAACGTGATCGAACCGATTTTCGAGCGTGGCCTCGTCGCAGACGAGCGAAGAACACGTGCGGAGCACAGCTACGGTTTCCGCCCGGGACGAGGCTGTCAGGAAGCGTTGCGTCGGGTTCATGAACTGCTCTTTCAGGGATGCGTCCACGTGGTGGATGTCGACCTGAAGGGGTACTTCGACTCGACTCCACACGACCGGCTGATGGAACGTCTTCGGGACAAGATCGCCGATGGCCGGCACGGCCGGATGGTTGCCGCGGGGAGGCTTGGGAATCGACGTCCCGCAGCTCGCCGATGCCGTGCCTTCCCTCCGCCCGCGGCGGTGCTGCGGCTGATCGAATCGTTCCTGAAGGCGGACATTCTGGACGAAGCCTCACGGTGGACGCCGGACGCCGGAGCGCCGCAGGGCGCGGTCCTGAGTCATGTGTATTTAGACCCACTGGACCATCTCGTGGCCCGCTCGGGCTTCGAGATGGTGCGTGATGCCGACGACTTTGTGATCCTGTGCCGCACCGCCGAGGAAGCTCACACGGCCCTCGAACTGGTCCGGTGTTGGGTCTCGGAACACGGCCTGACGCTGCCTCCGACGAAGACCCGCATCGTGGACCGTCGCACGGATTCCGGTTCATGACCGCGGGCTTTGACTTCCTCGGCGACCACGACTGCCATTGGAATCGGAGGCCACGGGACAAAAGTGTGCAGCAGCTCAAAGACACTCTCAGGCCCCAGACGAAACGCAACTCGGGAGACCCGCTGGGTCGCATCATTGCTGATGTGAACCAGACACTTCGCGGCTGGTACGCCTACTTCCGGCACAGTCCCGCCCGGTTGTTCACACCACTGGACATCTGGCTGCGGCAACGACTGCGGGCACTGCTCCGCCGTCGGACCAAACGCCGGGGCCGTGCCAACGGTGCGGATCAAGTCCGCTGGCCGAATGCCTTCTTCGTCGATCAGGGGCTGTTCTGTCTGCAATCCACCCCTGCCTCGACCCGTCAATCCTCAAACAGGTAAACCATCGACCGGAGAGCCGGATGCGGGAAATCCGCACGTCCGGTTCGGAGGGAGGGGGGACTCAAACCAATGAGTCCTCCCTACCCCTATATGGGGAAACGACCTCGCGAAGAACACTGCTTCTCCGCAGACTCCGAAGCAGTGGCATCACTTGATTTGGTTGCTTTGTTGGTCAATGCGAGGCGCAGTTTCCGAAACGAGAAGCCCCCGACTGGCTGTCGCGAATCCGAGTTGTGCGTGGAAAAAAGGTCGAACATCATTTCTGGCAGCCCGGACGAGGGCACGATCGGAACATCACGAACTCGCGCACCTTGCAGCAGATGATCGACGACATCCGTCTGAACCCCGTTCGCAAGGGTTTGGTTGACCAGGGCCGCGACTGGAAGTGGTCGAGCGCAGGGTGGTTTGAACAGAGGCCCCTCAACGATCTGGAACCCGACCCGATCCCGTGGGACTGGCTGGAAGAGCTGCGGGGCATTCCATGACCAGAACGCTGTTGTTACTGACCTGGGTTTCGCTCAAAGCGGCTCCAGCCCCGGCTACCCCGTCGATCCAGATTTGATTCTCGATGGGGCGTCATACCTCGCGCGGCCCCCAGTGAGACGTTTGATGATCGGCGTGAAAGACTTCGGAAGTCGGGAGTCCAAAGTGCGTCGGAGAATGTCTCAGTTCATTCTGTGCGAGGCCTGACGGCTGCACGGGCGGCCATGGCCAGTCGGTCGTCTTGGTTGCAAATCGAGGCGGCATCCCGCCAAATCTCCGTCTTCATCTGGCCTGACCAAAGACCAAACCTGCCCCCGCGCGGAAATCCTCATGCTTCGCTCCTGCCTGTTTCTCATTGTGTCTGCGCTGTCGGTGTTATCTGGGTTGATCGGGGCACACACCTGGGCCGTGGACTTGCCCGCGTTTGAATGCCGGTTTACCGAGACGCCGCCGAAGATAGATGGTGTCGGGGATGATGAGGCTTGGAAGTCGGCGCAGCTCATGGACCGGTTCGCGCTGCCGTGGCTGAAGGACAAGGCTCGGCCATCGAAGACGGCGACGAAGGCCAAACTGTTGTGGGACCGTGACGCGCTCTACTTCTTCGCGGAGTTGGAAGATCACGATCTGTTTGCCGACATCATGGAGCACGATGGAAAGACTTGGAACAACGATGTCTTCGAGCTGTTCTTCAAACCGGCTATCGAGAAGCCGGGCTACTACGAGTTCCAGGTCAACGCCGCCGGAACGACGATGGACATGTTCCTGCCCCAGCGCGGGATCACCGACTTTGAGAAGTCTGTCCGCGACGGCGACTTCCGATTTGAAGCGCGCGTCACCACGAACGGCACGCTGAACATCCGAACGGATCGCGACACGGGTTGGACCGTGGAGGGGCGGATGCCGTGGACCGACTTCCTGCGCACGGGCGGTCGTCCGGCGGTGAACGAAGTCTGGAAGTTCACGCTCTGTCGCTACGACTACGCGATGGAGTTCGAGCAGCCGGAACTCTCGACCGTCGCGCCGCTGCAAGCCGCCAACTTCCATCAGCACGAGGACTATGCCGACTTGAAGTTCGTGCGGACGCGCGGCGACGACGCGGCTGCTGCTCCCTCCCTCCCGCACGGGCCGTTGCCGCGACTGACGACTTCGCGTGTGGTTGGATCGCCCGAGCCACCGCTGCCGTATCGCACTGAGCGACGGTTCCCAAAACTCAAGCTGACGTTCCCGATTGCCGTCGCGCATCAACCGGGAAGCGACCGATTGTTGACCATCACGCAAGACGCTCCGTTTTCGACGACTTCGATTCGGCGGTTCGTCGATGCGGCCGATGTCTCGGAGTCCGAAGTCCTGCTCCCGGCCGATGACCGCGTTGCGTATGACCTCACGTTCCATCCGCGCTTTGCCGAGAACGGCTTCGTCTATGTCGGCCACAACCGCCCAAAGCCTGCGCCCGCCGACGACAGTGACAACGGCAAGTCCAGCGGCGACGCGAAGAAGAAGGGGGAGAAATATTCGACGGTCTCGCGTTTCACGATGAACCCGCGCCCTCCGTACGAGTTCGATCCGAAAAGCGAGGTGACGATCATCGAGTGGCTGTCGGACGGTCACAACGGCGCGGCGATCGCCTTCGGTTTGGACGGCATGTTGTATGTGACCTCGGGCGATGGCACGTCGGACAGCGACACCAACTTGCGCGGTCAGGATTTGTCGAAGCTGACTGCCAAGGTCTTGCGAATTGATGTGGATCATCCGGCCGCCGGGAAGACGTATTCCGTGCCGCCCGACAACCCGTTCGTCGCGCATCCAAACGCGGTCCCCGAGACCTGGGCTTACGGTTTGAGGAACCCGTGGCGAATGACCGTCGATCGTCAGACGGGTCACATCTGGGTCGGCAACAACGGGCAGGATTTGTGGGAGCAGGTCTACTTCGTTCGTAAAGGGGACAACTACGGCTGGAGTGTTTACGAAGGGAGCCATCCGTTTTACCTCGAACGCGAGTTGGGACCGACGCCGCACGTGAAGCCCGCTCTCGAACATCATCACAACGAATCGCGGTCGCTCACTGGCGGCATCGTGTACTACGGGACGCAACGTCCTGAGTTGCAGGGCTGCTACATCTATGGCGATCACTCGACAGGCAAAGTCTGGGGCGCGCGGCACAACGGCGAGCAGATTGTCTGGCATCAGGAACTCGTCGATACGCCAGTCCACATCACCGGCTTTGGTACCGACTCACACGGTGAGCTACTCATCTGCGATCACGCGGGTTCGAGCGAGGGCGGCTTCCTGTCACTCATCCCGACGCCACCCGAGACGCCGAAGCCGAACTTCCCGACGAAGCTCAGTGAGACCGGGCTGTTCCGTTCGGTGACAGGTCACGTTGTTGAACCGGCCCTGATTCCTTACTCGGTCAACGCGCCGCTGTGGTCGGACGGAACGGACAAAGCGCGGTTCATCGCAATTCCTGGTGAGAACCCGCGCATCGACTTCACGACCAACCGCGCGTGGGTCTTTCCCAATGAGACCGTGCTGGTCAAATCATTTGCCCTCGAACGCACCGACGGTGACTCGCAATCGCAGCGGTGGATCGAGACGCGGTTGATGACGAAGCAGGACAACGAGTGGGTCGGGTACTCGTACCAGTGGAACGACGAACAGACCGAAGCGACGCTCGTCGCGAAGGAAGGTCTGGACCGCGAGTTCTTCATCGCAACGGCGGGCGGTTCGCGAAAGCAAACGTGGCATTACCCAAGTCGCACCGAGTGCATGGTCTGTCACAGCCGCGCGGTCGGCTTCGTTCTCGGGCTGAGTACCGTGCAGATGAACAAGGACCACGACTACGGAGCGCTGCCTAGCGGAGCGCATCACGTCGAGAATCAGCTTCAGGTTTTGGAGCGACTCGGCCTGTTCCACGATCTCGATTGGGCGACCGGCGCACGCGCGCGATTGAAGGCAGAGTTGAAGCAAGCGGGGCTCGATGAGGCCGCTGTCAACCAGCAGCTCGCGACCGCCACGACTGTCGCCGGACAACGCGCTCCCGTGAAGTCGTCGCTCTTACCGAGTTCCCCCGCGACGTTCCCGCAGCTCG
>JAYVOX010000489.1:0-18650 GCA_043757695.1 Schlesneria sp. | reverse complement strand
GTCGCCACCCGTTACGAAAAAAACCTCGAAAACTTCGCCCGCTTCATCCGGCTCGCAACACTCATGGTCAACGTCCTCTGAATGTCCACACGCCCTAGGTTGTAGAGCGTGTTGGCGAGACTTTTGTTTGCGCGCCGTGACGGTACGATTTGAGCATCGGGTTCGCGGCGAGGTGGCCACCTTGTCGCGATGAAATCGGCTCGGCGAGTTGAGACGGGTTCCTACTTCCCCGTCCCTCGCCGAGCGGCCCGTTCTTCACGAAGTAGGAATTGCGATGACAACGCAAGGCTCGCCATGCGATCAATTCATTCTCTGGTTGTAGGAGTCGTCGTACGAACAGCCCGTGCCGTTTGCGAGGCTCGAAAATCTAACGACAACCGAAATGGATTGGCTGCAAAGTCATCTTCAAAATGAGGCGAGCGAACGGTTTCTGATCGTTGAAAACGAGAAGTATTTCAATCCGTACAACCTCGATCACACTGGCAACGGCCCGCGCTGGGTACACGACGACGAAATCAAAATTCATCGAACGACGTTCAGCGAGTGTAATCCCGATTCGTTAGATAATTGGCTGAAGGTGAGTACGGCTTAGGAGCAGTTGAGAACTCATTGGGACGGCGAACATCAAGAGTCAACGGATTACGTTTATTCTTGGGCGAAGACGTTGCGGAACTGGAGTGACAACGCCGTCAAAGAGTTGCTCAAAGTTCGTATGACGATTCCGCCCGCCGATTCGTCGAGTGATGTGAAGCCGGTCGATGAAAAGACGAAGTGGCTGGCAACGCTCAGTGAGTTCACGAAGAAACTGAAGGGCGCTCAACAGCGTGCCCTTATTCTGCTCATTGAGTCGAACGGTTCGATGCCAATTGCAGACATCGCCACCGACAAACAGGTTGGCTGGCAGAAGCCCTACAAGGGATCGGTCGATGGTCTGAAACGGGCGCTGAACGAGAAGCTCCGCCCCCTGAATACGAGTCTGAAAGTCTGGAACAACTGTTTGGAGTTGGTTCCAAAGACCACTCGGAAGCGTGCCAAAAAAAACGGAGCAAACGCGCAGCAAAAATGACGCTTTCTTGCTGCCGATTTGCGACCGATGCCTGATGTTCAATCCCTCCGTCTCGCTCACCCCGAACGGAGGTTTTTGATGTCTAAGCGACGAACTGAGTATGACCCGTTGGCTTGCATCCCCAGCGTGCCGATAATTGAAAAACGGTTGCAGGATGCCGAGTGTGAGGCGCGACGGCTGCGCGTTCTGCTCAAGACCGCGAAGGCCATTGAAGCCGAGTCGGCCCCGACGAATCGGGAGGCCGCTCGCCAATGAGTAACGCCTCACCACTCACCCGCCCCGCGCCGATCGGTGCGGACGTGTTGCTGATCGCTGCCCGTGACGCGGCCCGGATGCTCGCCGTGTCCGAGCGGACGCTGTGGGACTGGACCTCGCCGCGCGGGACGCTGGCTTGTGTCCGCCGCCCTGGCTCCGGTCGCGTGCTGTACAGCGTCGAGACGCTTCGCGCTTGAATCACCGCCCAAGAGGCGAACCCACCCCCGCCAGCGACGCGACCCCGCGACAAGGCATCGGCATCGACCTGACCCGCTCGCCGCGCGTCGATGGTCGATGCGCTGGCACACAGACCAGACACGACGAGGGCGAGCCTGCCCGTGCGATTGGATCGGCTCGCCGCTCGTGATCGGAGTACTGACCATGACTGTACCGAGTGACCGCGCAGCCGTCATGGCTGACGCGCAGCGAGCAATGATGTCCGCGCTGCTCATCCGAGGCCGCGCCACGGCCGACGACATCCGCGCCGTCGTGACGATCCCCGACAATATCCATCCGTCGATCATCGGCCCCGCCGTCCGAGGGCTGGTGACTGAGGGGCTGATCGTGACCGATGAAATCCGGCCCACGGGCGACTGCAACACGTCTGGCGACTCGCCGATCCTGTCATAGCCAGTCAGTGGCTGGCCGCTCATCCCGCGCCATCGATCGGCGAGGGGGTGACGCCATGACAGCAACGGCATCATCCTCGACGCGACCACCATACTTTGCGCTGCGGTTCATGGCCTACGTCCTGCGAATGGGTGTCGCACTGGACTGCCGCTGCGAAGGCGCGATGCTGCTACTGGCCGTCGTCGTCACCGAGGACAAGATTCGCTATCGGAAGTCCGTCAAGTTCTGGAACGACCATCTCTGTGCGTACCTTGGTTGTCGTGTGGATCGACTCATCGCCGCTCGCAAGACGTTGGTCGATGCGGGCTGGCTTCAGTACGAACGCGGTCGCAAGGGTGTCCCCGGCACGTATCGGGTTCTCGTTCCTGGCGGTGACGATCAATTGAACGATGCCGTTCTCGGTGACAACGACGAACGATTTGACTGCGCAAAAGCGCAGTACAACCCGGAGTCAAACTCGCAGTACAAAGCGCAGTCATTCATACCTATACCTTCCCCTGAACCTAATCCTTCAAAACCTATAGGGGACGGAAGTAGGGTTTCAAAGAAGTTCAGTCTCTGGAAGAACGCGAAGCGCGAAGAGTTCTCCGACCCGAAGAACGTGCAACAGGTCTTTGACCGAGCGGTCAAGACGAAGGTCTGTACGGTCGATGAACGGTTGCACGACTTCCGACTGGTCGCATTGCTCATCGCCACCACGGGGGCGAAGGACAACTTCCCCGGTCTGCTGACATCCGTCTTGCGTGGCGACGCGGGACACGACCCGTGGCGGGCGCGCGGCATCGACCACGAAGACACGGCCCGAGCCTGGATGAGGTCGCTCGATAGTCCGCCCGAGATGCAACGTCGGACGAGCAATCTGTCGGACGACAACCCCGACACAACGCCAACGCCAACGTGCCACCTTGCTGGCGAGGCCGGACCTGATGCGGCCCAAGTCGAGAGACTCATCCTGACCCGCGAACGGCTCGGCAGACGTGACGCTGACACCCCTCGAAACAAACCTCGCTCGCAACCCCGCGACGCGACGATAGACTTCCTCACGCCTTTGACCGGCGGCAGTGGGACGGGAACTGAGAAGCTCACCCGCTGCCGTCCGGTCTCTTCTCAGAAAGGTTTCTCGAATGGCCTCACTCGCAAAAGACAGTCAACCCGGCACGTGGCGAATCCTGTTCGTGGCTGGCGTTGGATCACGCAAGACGCTCCGACTCGGCAAGTGTGACAAGCGGTCTGCGGACTCCGTTCAAACTCACGTTGAGTCACTGCTGGCCAGCGCTGTGATGAATGTGCCACCAGCCCGGCAGGATGCTGTCTGGCTCAACGAGTTGGGCGATACGCTGTTTGATCGGATCGTGGCGGTCGGACTGGCCGATCCCAAGCAACTGCCGGAACCCAAACCGGTCGCTGCCGTCCTCACGATCAAACAGTTTCTGGACGGCTACCTTGAACGACGCACTGGAGACGTGAAGGCCGGGACATCCGTCTTCTACGGGCACACGGTTCACAACCTGACCGAGTTCTTCGGGACTGCGAAACCGCTGGACGACATCCATCCGGGTGACGCCGATGACTTCCAACGCTACTTGAGAAACGCGGTTCGCGGGACGCGGAAGGGGGCAAGGCTTCCGAAGGTGGCGAAGGGGACGACAGCATCGCCATCGCCGGAGAAAGCTCCCGCCAAGAAACTCTCACCGGCAACCATCGTGCGACGCTGTGCGCTGGCCCGGACATTCTTCAAGGACGCCGTTCGTCGAAAGCTGATCGACTCGAATCCGTTCGACGGAGTTGGCAAGGGATCGACCGCGAATCCCGACCGGCAACGCTTCATCGACCGAGCCACCATCGCCAAAGTGATTGACGCCTGCCCCAATGCTGAGTGGCGGTTGCTGGTGGCGTTGTCACGCTACGCCGGTCTGCGGGTTCCATCCGAACCGCTGCTGCTGCGATGGCAGGACATCGACCTTGCGGCCGGTCGAATGCTGGTTCACTCGCCCAAGACCGAACACCATCCGGGCAAGGCAACGCGGATGGTTCCCATCTTCCCCGAGTTGCTGCCGTACCTTAAAGACGCTCACGAACTGGCCGTTGTGGGAGCGGAGTTCGTGCTGCCATCACTGCGGAAAGCGGGAGCGGCAACCGGAGACTGGCGGTCGGTCAACGTCGGAACGCAATTCGGCAAGATCATCAAACGGGGGGACTGGTGGCGTGGCCCCGAGCGTGGCACAACCTGCGAAGTTCCCGCCAAACGGAACTGACGGAGACGTTCCCAAGTCACGTCGTCACGGCTTGGTTGGGCAACAGCGAACGGATCGCCGAGAAACACTACTTGCAAGTTCTCGACGCTCACTTTGACCGAGCCACTCAAAGCGCGGCACATAATCCGGCACAGTTGGTTTTCAGAAAGCCTTGGAAACGCCTCGCACCCATCCGCAGCCGAAAATGACAAACCCCTTGTTTTGCAAAATAACTCTACAAAACAAGGGGTTCGTGAATCAAATCATTGGGCGATACTGGATTCGATTCCGGCCGGGATGCTAAGGCGGAAACCGCTTTCGGACTCGAGTTGTATGCGTCCCTGTATGCACACGATCCCGAACTGGCTCGTCTGATCGAGTGGTGGCCACGGCTGGCGGGTGAGGATCGGCAGGCTCTCGCCGATCGTGCGGAGCATTTGGTCGCGCTGTGTGGCGGCGGTCAGGTCGTTCCGAGCGCCACCATAGCCGCCGCCCGGTGTCACACGGGAAGCCGAGAATGACGCGAGCCTCTTTTTCGGATGCCGTTCGGAATGAGATGCTCGGTTTGGCAGATGCCGCTTGTCGGTCCTCAAGTTGTGACGTAAGATAACGACGGGACTTGTCATTTGTCCCCGACGTTACCTGAATCTCTTGCCGAACGCCCCAAATCATGCCGGATACCAAGCGAGTGAAGATTCTGAAGCTGGCAGAGCGTTCAGGCGTTCTGCGGCCTCGCGATTTGGAGCGGGTGGGAATTTCGGGGGAATACCTCAACCGCCTGCATTCTGAGGGGTTGCTGTCTCGGCGGAGTCGTGGGCTGTACGTGCTGGCCGAGCGGGAAGTCTGCGAACACCAATCCCTGATCGAAGCCTGCAAGCGGGTTCCGCACGGAGTCGTTTGTCTGCTGTCCGCCCTGCGGTTTCACGGCCTCACCACGCAATCGCCGTTTGAGGTCTGGCTGGCCATCGGCGAGAAGGCACGGCTTCCCAAACTCGATTCGCCTACGCTGCGCGTCGTGCGGTTCGGTGCGACATCGCTGGTGTTCGGGGTGAAGACACACAAAATCGGTCGCGTCGCCGTCCCTGTCACGACACCCGCGAAGACGGTTGCCGATTGCTTCAAGTACCGGAACAAGATCGGCCTAGACGTGGCACTCGAAGCCCTGCGTGACTGTCTGCGGAAGCGGCTCGCCACGATGGACGCGATTTGGGAAGCCGCGCGGGTCTGCCGGATGACGAACGTCATGCGTCCATATCTGGAGGCCATCGCATCGTGACCAGCAGTCCCAAGAACGTCGCCGCATCCGTGAGACAACGCCTGTTGAACATCGCGCGTGAGGTGAAGGAAGAGTTTCAGTTCGTGCTGACTCGGTACGCGCTGGAGCGGCTGCTCTTTCGCCTCAGTCAGTCTCCGCATGGAAGCCGCTTTGTGCTGAAAGGGGCGATGTTGTTTCGAGTCTGGACGGGAGCCGTTCATCGCCCGTCGAAAGATTTGGACTTGCTGGGCTACGGTGAGAACTTGCCCGAACAAATTGTGAGCGTCTTTCAAGACATCTGTCGAATCGCGGTGATCGACGACGGACTGAATTTCATCGCCGAGACTGTGACCGTCGATCTCATCAAGGACGGGGACGAATACGAAGGGGTGCGAGTCCATTTCAACGCCTCGCTCGACAACGCCCGCATCCCGCTGCAAGTCGATATCGGTTTCGGGGACGCAATCACTCCCGCTGCCGTGGAAGCCGAGTTTCCGACGCTGCTCGATTTCCCGGCCCCGAAGGTGATGGCGTATCCGAAAGCAACCGTCGTCGCCGAGAAGTTTCAGGCGATGGTTGCACTGGGAATTGCCAACAGTCGGATGAAAGATTTCTTCGATGTCTGGACGTTGGCTCGCCAGTTTGAGTTCGATGGTCCGTTGCTTGCTCGCGCGATCGCGGCGACGTTCGACCGACGACGAACGGACATCCCGCAAGCCGTTCCACTGGCACTGACCGCCGAGTTCGCCACGGATCGAACCAAGGCGACTCAGTGGCGAGCCTTCCTCAACCGATCCAAGCTGGCTCCGCAGAACTCCGACTTCGGCGAAGTGGTCGAACTGTTGCGAGCCTTTCTGATGCCACCGACTGAAGCCCTCGCCAGCGGCTCAGAGTTCCCGGCCCACTGGCCACCATCCGGCCCGTGGCAATTGGATTCCGTTCGCAGTTCGCAGGAGCGGCGGCCGGTTGATCGTGGGTTGCCTTCGCTTGCGATGCCGTGCGGCGAGTGGAGCGGGTGAGGGAGTACGAAAGAAACGAAACAAACGAATGAAGCTCCGCGACGCGGAACGATCGCCATGTTCGCGCCCTCCTTAAAACAGAAGTGAGCACCTGTTTTCCGCAGCGCCGACTACGTCTCTTCCTATCGTGGAACGATGCCCACCGTCCTTACATCCGGTGGTGATTGGGCGATGCCGCGTTCAGACAATCGCTTGATGAGACCATCCGAACATTGAATGTGAATCTTGGCGTGAAACTTCTCTGAATTGCCTTGAGTGAGGATGACAAACGGTCCTTGCGCGTTGACACCCAATTCCGCGAACACCGTCGCTTCCGTTCCGCTCTGGCGGATGGTCCTCACCCTTTCCGACAGATATTCCATGACGGAAGGCTTACCCATCATCGGCTCCATGACATGCTGCGATTCGTAGACGATGTCCTCGGAGACGAACGGCTCAAAAACGTCGGCATCGAGGCGATTCCACATGAGTGCGAACAGGTAGGCAGCGGTGACCTTGTTCACCCAGGGTTGCGCCAACTCTGGATAAAACACCGCTTCTTGCAGCGAAAGACCCTGCGATAGCTTCTTCTCGATGATCGCTACATCGAGCAGGACATTAATCTCCCAAAGATCGACATATCCCGCGCTTCCCTCAGTTATAGACGCAGTGAAGATCGCCGCTGGCGTAATAGCACGCGGTCGGTTCTGAAATGCTGTCTTCCGGAAATTGGTTGCTGGTAGGATCGGCCCCTCGGCTCAGCAAATATCTGACAAGCTTCGGCTCGTGCCTTAGTACGGCTGCCGAGAGGGGCGAAAGCCCCTCGAAACCAAACAAGTTGATGTCCGCACCGCTATCCAGAAGCCAATCGATCACGGCCAGTTGCTGCTCGGTTGCGTCATCGCCAGCTTGGAGCTGAACGCAGTCGTCAGCCGCGTCGCCCGTCAAGGCGTCCCAGTCAAGCGCCGCAATCGCATGGGCAAGGACGCTTTCGGCATCACCCAGCGAGTTGATATTTGCACCATTGGCCAATGCCACTTCCATGCGGCGTTTGTCCATGTGGTTAGCCGCAGTGAAAAGCTCGCGCTCTGCTTCGGTCAATGGCGGCCAACCGTCCTCGGCGTTGAGGAGCGATAGCATCCGTTCATCCAGTCTCACGATATGGCAGGAAATCTCCTCGTATCCCAAACTCAAGTTACCCGGTCGGATCAGCGGCATAATCCGCTTCTTAATCCCTTTGAGAATCGGGTCAGCCGTCGCCTTGTCGAACTCCGCAACATTTCGGATCAGCAGCACTTCTTTCTTACCATTAACCGACTTGATCTCGAGCAACTCGCTCACCGCGATCTCGCCACTGTTTGCGATCTCACGCACGAGGGAATCGCAATAATCCTCGGCTTGCCGCCGTTGCGGTGAACTAAAGTGCAACTGCCGCCAGCCAAGTTCCTCAATCACCCACTCGTGATCCAACCAGTCCGGGTACTTTTCCAGAGTTCTCGCGTGTGCCGCCTCCAGAACTCTGAGCGCATAGGAGTACCGGGCAGCCCGAAAATCGGCATCAAACCTTGCAAGGCTAATCTCATATCGTCCAACTGGGATCTTGTCCCGGCAGAAGATCGAGTGCGTGCAAGGTTGGTGCGATTCGTAGTTTCCTCCGGCAGGACGCCTCGATGTCCGGCGGTAACTGGTGCGCGTACCAGCAACCAGAGCAAATTCGTCGGGGGAGTAGTGATCCGTATACGGCATGAGGGTTCACCATGTGCTTTCATCGAGTTACGGGTGGCCGTAACCGACGGTCGGAACCTAGAGATTGAAATGCAATGCCGGTTGATCGTGCTTGCGCGTTCCGACGATGACATCGGGACATCGTTCCGTGGCTCGTGGTTCGGGCTATCGAGCGGAATTTGGGATGACGACATTCTCGAAAAGCGCAGTTTCACTACAGGAACCCCGCGTCCATCCTTTTCAGGGCTCATCCGACTAATGCGTGCTGAGAGTTATGAAGTGCGAGGAGTTTGAGTTTGAAGAATGGAAGATTTCTGTAACCGTAGGCTTGTCGCTGGATGAGTTTGATTTTGTTATTGGTTCCTTCTAGCGGTTCGGTTGAGATGGGATGGTCGTACCAGTTGAGGATTCCTTCGCGATGGATCTGGAGCGTGCTTGCGAACTTCCTGAGTTGTTTGATGCCGCTCGATTCGGCGTCGGCGATCCAGTGGTCAAGGACGATGCGGCCGGAGACTTTTCCCGGCTGCTGCCAGACTTGGGCGAGGTCTTCCTTGAGGTAGTAGGCCGTGGCCAGTGACTCATTGAGCCGGAGAGACTCCTTCAGTCGTTGGCGTTCGTGGCGTTTCGGGTCGAGGTCATCGGAACGTTTCAGGAGCAGCCAGCGCGTGCCCTTCAAGACGTTCTTCTGGAGTTGATCGGTGGCCTCGCGGTGCAGTTCGCGCCGCAGTTCGGTGAGGTGTTCGTAGAGCAGCTTCACCAGATGAAAGCGATCAAATACGAGCTTCGCCTGTGGGAGGTGTTTGCGGATCGCGGCGCTGTACGCGGGCGAGAGGTCGGCGGCGACGGCCACGATCCTGGCCCGCGAGTGACGCAGTCTGTTCCAGAACGGCTGCAGCGACATTTCACCTTTGCCATCGCCGACAAACACGATCGCACCCCGGTCGAGGTCCATCACGATCGTCACGTACTTGTGCTTCTTCCCGAGATAGATTTCATCGATGGCAATCCGCTTCAGCGACCGCAGCTTCGGCTTGGCAAACCGCCGTTGAAGATCATCGCCGACGATCCCCTTCGCAGTGTCCCAACTGATCTGCAGGTGACGGGCCACGTCCGCCAGCGTCATCATCTGCGCCAACTCGATCGCGTACCGCGCGAACGACCGCGTGTACGATTTCTTCGGATCAGCAAACCCGATCTTCACCTGGCGTTCCGCGAAGCACGTCCGACACAAGACCCGCGGAACGGTCATCCGCAACCGCACTGGCTTGCCGCCAATTGGAAGTGTGCGAAACTCGCGTGTCACGCCCCCCTTGGCATGCACGTGCCGACCACCGCATTGCGAACAACACAGCGTCTGGCGAGGCTGTTCAATAGTCATTGTCACCCCGCCCTCTGCGTACTCCGTCGAACGGTACTCGTAGCCGCGAACCCCAAAGGCGCGGTACAACAAACTCGTGGACATGTCGGCTCCTGTGATCTGGTGGATTGTTTCCTAACCCCAAATCACACCGGCATGTTCACTCTCTCTCAATCCTCAGCACGCATTTGTCGGATGAACCGTATTTTCGCTCCGCCGTCTTCGTGAGGGAGAAACGTAAACGGCACGCCAAAGATGTTGACGTATTCGGGAACGAACATTCCGTCGTCATTCACTTCGTAGGACGTGCGGCGCAGGCCGCGACCGACGACTTGTTCGCAAAGCAACTGGCTGGAGAAGGCTCGCAACCCCATAACATGTGTCACCGTCTTGGCGTCCCAACCTTCGGAGAGCATCCCCACGGAGATGACGTGGCGAATCTGTTCGCCCGCTTTTCCGACTTGGCCAACCGAATCAACGGTCTTCCGCAAGAGTTCCGCCTGTTGCTGTTTCGTCAGTGTCTTCACGGGCGACTCATCGTCGTCAGCTTCCTCGCTGGCGGCGACGATCAGCGGTGGCGGTTCGGCTTGAGACTCGGCCTTCTCCAAAACTTTGGAGTCGATGTGCAGCGTCTTCTCGGCAATGCTCAACTCTTCGATGCGAATGCGGCCGTGATCGAAGGCGTATTTGATGCGTGCCGCCGTTTCAGTGCGGTTGCCCACGGTAATCATCACCGGCGGAACGTGATGGCCTTCTTTTCGCCACGCCTCGTAAGTCTCCAACCAATGTTGTCCCAAGAGGTGATAGGCATTCATCACCAGTTCAGGCAAAAGCTCTTGGGGTTCCGCGCGGCGGTTTAGATCGTCTTTCACTTCGTCGTCTGCATAGATGTGAAAGAACCGCGACTTGTAGTCGGTCCCGGAAAGTCGCCCATCATCGCGCACCACGACGCGCGGCGTCTTCACGAGTCCCGATTCAATCGCGTCGTTCAGGCCGAAGTCGCTGACGATCCAAGCAAAGAGCGCTTCCTCTGATGCTTTCTTGCCCGACGGCACGAACGGTGTCGCGGAGAAATCAAAGCACTGTTTGATGCCTCTCGCACGGTGAATGCGGTCGAGGCCGCCGATCCATTTCGTGGCTTCGTCGATGTCTTCGCGGCTAGCGTCGATTGATTTGGCATCGCCGGTCAGTCGCCATGCGTGGTGGGCTTCGTCGTTGATGGCAATCAGTTCGCGAGCGGACGCCATCTCGCCGAGCACTTCGCGGACGTAGGCTTCGTCGCTCTTGGCTCCGCGCTTATCGACGCTCCGACGTTTCGCGACTTCCTCTTCCGTGTCCCAATCGAGCTTGTGCCAGTTGTGGACGAGGACTCGTCCCCGCCGAAGCTGGTCGATCATGCTGCCGCTGGGGACGATGTTGAATTCGTCGTAATAGTTGCCGGGACCGTCGGGCACGAGCACTGCCAGCCGGCTCTTCACCGTCAGGCCGGGAGCGAGCGCGAGCACGTTGTTGCAGAATCGCGAATCCGATTTGTCGGCGGCTTTGTTGAGGAATTGCCACGCAATCAACATGGCCATCACGACGGTCTTGCCCGTCCCGGTCGCGAGCTTCGTACACCAGCGAGGAAACGGGCCGCCATCGCTCGGAATCACCAGCCCTTCGCGTCGCAAGTCGGCGACTTCCGCCAGCCAGATCAGCGTTTCGATCGCTTCCAGTTGGCAAAAGAAGAATCGCCGGTGTTCACGTTGCGTGCTGTCATACCAATGTTCGAGCAGTCGCCGCGTGGTGCCGGTCACTCCGGGATAATTGGACTGACGCCAAGCGTTGACCAACGGTCGAATGCGGTTCACCAAGTCGAGCGGCACGAAGTGTCCCGGATCATCCCACTTCTGCGAGCCGGGATTCGCCACCAAGTAACCCGCCGAGCGGCGACTCTCAATACGATCGAACAGCTTGTTCCTGGCGTCGTACTTCCAATGCAGTGTC
Source organism: Schlesneria sp. (assembly GCA_043757695.1). GTDB lineage: Bacteria > Planctomycetota > Planctomycetia > Planctomycetales > Planctomycetaceae > Schlesneria. The sequence continues at coordinate 7,144 of JAYVOX010000489.1, read as the reverse complement.
GGCTCGACAAATGCCGAGTTGACGATCAGCTTGTCTGGTTTCAAGTTCTGCTTGGGCATCTTGAATTCCGTTGGAGCCTCTGCCTTTATCCCAAAGGGATTGCGTCACATAGCCTAGGGTAGCCGCGCATCGCGGCTACCCTGGGATGAGGAGGACGCGTTCAATCTACCCTGAAAGGGTTGCGTCGTTTCTACCGCAACGAGGTGGCGTCACATGGCATCTATGACGCAACCCCGTTGGGGTAGACGAATCATTTCCAATCTTGTTCCCAGGGTTGCCGCGATGCGCGGCAACCCTGGGCTATGCGACGAAACTCCTTCGGAGTACAGGCCAAGTCGATTTCCCGGCTATAGCCGGCTCAGCAGTTCCGCCCGTGACAGCGTTTGTTGGCTGCGGGCGGCGTCCACTTCATCGGCCGTGGCGGACATCGCGGCGACGAGTTCATCGTGGTGGTCGTAGAAGTAGGTCAACGCGGTGTAGACCTCTTCGGGGCGCAGGTCGGGATGCTGACGGAGCAATTCTTCCGCCGTCCAACCGTAGTGATAGTGCTCGGCGGCGAGATGCTCGACCTTGTAGCGTGAACCGCCGATGCGGGCGGTGCCGGCATCATCAACGACGATGTGCGGGTAAAGCGTGGCGGTGCTCATGCGATGTCTCCCGAATTTACTTTTGTTTTTATCCCGAAGTCACATAGCCCAGGGTTGCCGCGCTTCGCGGCTACCCTGGGATGAGGACGACGCGCCCAACCTACCCTGAAAGGGTTGCGTCATTCGAGAAACGCCAATGACGCAACCCTTTCAGGGTACATCCGCCATTTGGTTTCCGAACCCTCGCTGCGCGAGCAACCCTGGGCTATGTGGCGTAACTCCTTCGGAGTAGGAACAAACACAATTACGACGAACTTGCAACGACTTAAATTGATTGTTGTGGTGGGTCTCGCGATGCGCTCGACCCACCCTCCTTCTATTCATCCAACCGGATGACTTTCAAACTTTCGATGCCGCGATCGTCCACGATTTTCACGGCGATGCGTTGATGATTGCCAGCCGCGAACGGCAGCGACTTCGTGCCGCGATAGGCTTCGATCTTGTCTTCGTCGATTTCCGCTCGCAGCGTTTTCGCGAGTCGCGACCAACCATCTTTTTCCCCCGACATCGGGAAGAAGACTTGACGAGGCATCACGCTGCGGCCGTCGTAGTCGGTGTCGAGCAGCCACATTGCAATCTTGGCGGTGTCCCCCGATTCGATCTGACCGGACGTCGGGTTGTAGTAATCGAACCCGCGCACCTCGACTTGCCAATCTCCCTTGTGGTCCCCTTGCTTGACGCGACTTACGCCGACGTCCGGTTGTCCGATCAACCAGAAACTTTCATTGCTCGACCGCTTCTTTTTCAAATCATCGGTGAGCAAGTCGGTATTCATTTGGAGTTTCAACAGGACAACGCCGGTCTTTTCCGGGGTCAGGGCTTCGATGTCTTTGGCTGCTTCGGGATCGAAGTGGAACGCGGCGAAGAGCACGATGTCCGGCTTGGGGCGGAGCGTCAGGGCTTCGTCCAATGCTTGTTCGACCTGACGTTGTTCGAGCGGTGCGTGTTCCGGGCCGAAGCTGACGACGACTCGTTTCGCGGGTCGGTCGCGAGTTTCTCCCACCGCGTTCAACCAACGACAAGCGGGCAGCGGTTCCATGCGAGTGAACTCGATGCGTTGGCCCCCTTTGGCACGCACACCGCTGGCTTGCAGTTCATCGCGCCAGTTGCGTTGCCGGAGCGTCTCGCCATAGCGAGCAACGGATGTGGTGGCGGTCAATTCGAGCCGTTGTTGTCCGTCGGTCGGGCCGAAACCGGGGAGCGACTTTTGAGCGTCCGGATGAAGCGTGTGCGACTCGTCCACCATTTCGATCGGCCGGACGTTGAGTGCCGGCACGGCCTCGACCGTGAACGGGCCGGTGACGCGGGCTTTGCTGCGGTCGCGGAACGGCTGATCGAAGAGCGTTTCTTGTTCGGCGTACTTGGCGATGGCGGCGTCGATTTGGGTGCGAGTCATACCCGGTTTGATCTCCGGGTTGTTGGCGATCGACTTGAGTGTGACGTGCGGCACGGTCTTGTACTTGAAGCCGCCGCCGACTCCGTCGCGCGGATTGGCCAACTCGAAGTAATCATAGACGGCGGTCAGCAAGCGTTGCTTGGCGAGCGTGATGGCGACGCGCGAGGTATCGCAGGTGATCCACCGCCGCCCGCACGTCTCCGCCACAAACGCCGTCGTCCCCGACTCGCAGGTGATGTCCAACACAAGGTCGCCGGGATCGGTCGTCATCAACATGCAACGCTGTATGACCGATGGTGAAGTTTGAACGACATAGACTTTGTTCGGCGCGCCAGCGACATCATCCCAGAGGTTCGTGATTTCGCAGGCAGGAAAGTCATCTAAGAAACGCACGTAGCGAATTGTGCGTCCTGCCTTCTGAATGCGACGAGCAAGTGTCAGTTTCGACAGGCCCTCCCGCGTTGATTTCCAACACGCATTCACGCCGGGATGAAAGACCTCGCCCTCGAACTCATAGTCGATCGTCGTGTTCTCGCGAAACGCACCGGACGTCAAATTGTCGAGTTGGTAAGCACGCCACCCGTCGGGCACGAGATTTGGAGCCTCTCGTTCTGCGGCCATCATTGTCCGTCTCGTTCCGCTGCCAGTTTCCTCGAGTTGGTCATAACGCTCACCGGTTGTCGCTCCCCTTCCAAGTTCTTTTCGTTGGAACAGTGCGCGGTACTTCATCGAACTTCGATCTTTGGCATACCACAGCAGATAGTCTGCGACCGATTTTATTCCCGATGCTCCTAGCCCACCGGTCTTCTTCACGACAACGATGCTGACTGCATTCGCAACCCCGAAGACTTCATCCATTACTTCGCGGAGATGGTGCAAATTATCGTCGCTAATCTGAACGAAGATCGAACCTGACTCGGCCAGCATGTCCCTTGCGAGAAGTAGCCGGTCACGGAGCGAAGTCAGATAGGAGTGAATCCCCAACTCCCAAGTATCGCGGAAGGCTTTGATCATCTCCGGTTCTTGGGTTAGGTCTTCGTCCTTGCCGTCCTTCACGTCGCGGCGGTTCACGAACGGCTGAAAGTTGCTGCCGTAACGGATGCCATACGGCGGGTCGATGTAGATCATCTGCACCTTCCCCGCCAGGCCCTCCTTTTCGAGCAGACTGTTCATCACCAGCAAACTGTCCCCCGCCACCAACCGGTTCGTCCAACCGTGCGGATGCTTGTAGAAGTCCAACGCATCCCGCAACGGCGGATTTTCCTCCGGCTCCTCAAACAACGAAAGCTGGCGGGGAGTGGCTAGTGGTTAGTTTTCCTCTCTGACCCCTGACCACTTCTCACTGCCGCAATGATCGACTTCGGATCAATCCGCTCGTGAACGTGCAACGAAATCGACGGCACTTCCAACGATGTCCGCTCGGCCTTCCCCGCCCACACCAACTGCGGGTCCAAATGCGGATCAAACGCATACGTCTTCTTTGGCGGATCGCTCGGATCATTCTGGTGAGTGACAAGCCCCACCGGCGGATTGTTCGCTCGCCGCTTGTCCCCATGCGTGTAAGCATCAATCGGCCGCTTCTCGGCCTTCACCGCCGTTGTCTTTTCGGCCTTGGACTTCGTTGCCGCCTCAATTGGAGTCTTCGCCTTCGCAGCCGACTTCTTTTTTGCCATCGTGCCGCAATCTCTCGCTAAGGACGCCGGGATATCATCTAGTTCATCAACTGAGGCATCACGGTAACGCCGCATGCCAGCTTGCAACAGGAAACGAGATCATTTGGATTCGCTCGCGTCCTCCGAGTCGGTCCACTGACACCGTGCGGAGCGCTCCCCGATGGTGATCCAACCACCAGAGTACGTAATGGGAACGATTGACAGCTTCTCCAGACCGGAAGTTGCCAGATTTTTCACGAACGCCCGTGAAATGGCTGCCACTCCCGGCCAAGTGCCATACGCCGGAATGGCGGATGTCAGTTCATCAAGTCCGACGACCATCCGGCCGTCTCGAAACTCAATTGACACCGTTCTCCGGCCAAGGCCCGTCAGCTTAGCGATGGGTCGGATCGCACTGGAGAAGTCACGTCCCAAGACCCCCAACCGCCCGACGATGTGCGCGGCGGGGCATGTACTTTCGGGGCGATCTTCTTCCCCACGGAGCGGCGTGTCTTCGACGTTGGAAGCGCCCTCTTGTGACGTTTTCTTTGGCAAAGACCAAATCATCAACCTGAGACGCTGGAATCCAGTCCGAAAGACTTTCATGCCAAGCCAAATCAGTCGGCCAGAATCGTCCTGCGGCGATCAACTGGTTCAGCCACCATAACGATACCGGCCCGAGAGCAATTCCACTCTGTGCGTAGTACCAGTTTTTCGGGGGTGCCTCACGAGCAATCAATTCAGCATTGATCAACAGGCCCACCTCTTCAGGCTTGCATCGTGGCTGGCACTCGAAAGGAAACTCGGCGTCACACCATTCCCCGAACCAAAACGGGGCGATTTCGGCCGGCGCGATGATCTTGGAAATCCAGACTGGTACTTCGGGACGTTCGGTAAACGTGGGGTGTGAATCGTTGCCCTGCCAGACCGAGACGAAGTATTTGCCCTGCCTGGCCCAGACGAAGTGTTGATAGGCGTCCATGTGTTCCCACAACGCCTGAAGTTCGGCACGATGTTGTGGGTAACGGTCGTATTGGTAACGCCACAACGTCCAGTCATGAACTCGAAACAAGCCATCGTTGGGACTCATGGAATAACCTGGCCGTCATGATTGCGCACGCAACATCAACAGGACTCACTCAGCCGCCAAATGACGATGATCGGCAGGATGACGCATTGATACTCGTAAGCCTTGAACTTCCCCTCAGCCGCTCGGCCGACTTCCAAATTTCGTTCGCAAGGTTGTCGAGCTTGGGCTTATTGAGTGCAATCGACATTCAGATTGGTTCCGATTGGTCGTTTCGGTGAGTCGTTTCACGTTGCTCTTGTCTTGGCTGAGGCTTCTTCGGAACCAGTTGCCTTCAACCTCCGTTCGACCCGCCGAATGAATGTACTCGCCGGAAGAGCGGTTGGGAAACCGATCAACAACATCGCCAAGAGCAACAGGAGTCGAGTGACATGGCAAAAGCCAAACAAGTCCGGCCCGCCACGCCTCCGACAAAGGCCAAACAAAGCCTCGGCGAATCTACCGAACGGCCCACACCGGCTCCATTCGATCAGCGTCGATACGATCGGATCAAGAATCGACTCCTCCAATTCCTGAAGGACCATTTTCAAAACTGCACTCGCAGTGGAGCGATTCCCGCATTTCGACCCGCACGACTCTTGCAGTCTCCCGATCCCGGATTTGTTGACAAAGACAAGGCCGATCTTCGGCAGGCACTCACCGAGTTTGAACACGATCGCGTGCTAAATGGCGGCGTCATGGAAATGCCAATTTCACGTGAGGACGCAAAGACATACGACCCGTGGTTTGTCGGGCGTCGTTGTTTGACTGTTCTCCCTAAAGTCATCGCGGCATTTGAATCGCAGAATACGGGTGGCAAATCGCCGAAGAAGCCTGGTCCCAAGCCCAAGGTGACTGACCCAAAGGAAGCACAGATTCGTGAAGTGTACGCGGCGATACGCAATGTGAAGGCAACCGTTGAACGATTGAAGTTGATCGGGATTGGCAAATTGACTGCGATAGAACGTGTTGAACGAATCGCCACACGTGACCGACAAGCAGCATCACGTGCCAAGAAAAAGGCGTGACAATTTCAAGCCGATAAGGCCACCTTTTGTCACGCGGTTGCCTACGAGCCGTTACTTTCCAGTTAGAAAACATGCGTCCGCGTACATTCCCGTGACAATTCGCGTGTGACAATTCGGATGTCACAAACCGCCTGTATTTTTGATTCCTGTATCGAGTTCCCCCTCAACAGGAGTCATTTGGTCATGCCCAGTTTAGAACTGCCCGCCTCTGTTGCTGCTCTTCTCTCAATTGGTGAGACGAGCCAAGTTCTCAAAATCTGTGAGAAGTCAGTTTGGAATCATGCCGCCCCCCGTGGCACGTTGCCCGTGGTCAGGATCGGCTCAAGGCTGCTCTTTCGTCCGGCTGACATCGACGCATGGATCGAATCGCGTGTCGTCCGTCCCGAGTAGCTCGTCTCTTCCGTCTGCATCAACGGCAAGGCCCCGCTGCGAACGGGGCCGTTGCCGAAACCAAAGGATTGTCTGCGATGTCTCGTTCTATCGTCGGCGCGAATGCCGATCAAATTACCAAGTGGCTCAAGGTGCTGGTTGCACTTGATTCAACCGCCGAGTTGCGGGTGTTGTCTGCGAGTGGCCCTGCTCACGTTCAACACTACGAATCGACCGACCTGCTACGGATGGCGAAGGATGCAGTTCGTTTCGGGAAGGATGCCAAAGGGGTCTACTTGTTGATGAATCCGCTCCCTGTTGAGTGGCGCGGCTCGCCATCGACAGACGCCGACATCGTGCGCCGGTGGTGGCTGCTGATCGACTGCGATCCCAAGCGCAAGGGAACGGTCTCGGCGACTTCGGAAGAGAAAGAGGCCGCTCGCCAGAAGATGATTGAAGTCGATGCGTTCCTGGCTGATGGTAGCTGGCCCGCGCCGATTATCGCCGACAGTGGGAACGGCTGGCATCTGCTCTATCGGATCGACCTGCCCGGTGAGGATGCTGGCCTAGTTCATCGAGTGTTGCAGGTGCTGGCCAGACTGTTCGACGATGACGCCGTGAGCATCGACACGAAGGTTGCGAACGCCTCGCGCATCTGCAAACTGTATGGCTCGGTCTCGCGCAAGGGTGAGAATACAGCCGAGCGACCGCATCGGATTTCGACGATCATCACAATCCCCGATCAACTCGACGTTGTGCCGATCGAGATGTTGGAACAACTCATCAGTGACAACGGCGGTGATTCGCTGCCGATGGCAACTGGCCAGCCTGATCCTAATCTCGCCGCTCCCGCCGATCGTGCGTCCTATCCGATTGCGATCGAACAGGCTCGTAAGGCGAGCGGCATGAGAGGAATTACCTTCCTCTGGGAGTGAGCGGGCGGATGAGGATGTCGTATTTGCCGAGTTTTTCGGAGCGCACGAGGC
>JAYVOX010000488.1:0-4916 GCA_043757695.1 Schlesneria sp. | reverse complement strand
GTAGGATGGACGCCTCGTCCGTCCGTCACAGCCAGCGGCAACTCGGACGGACGAGGCGTCCATCCTACGGGTAAATCTGTTCCTGCCGCTCGCCTAATACAGGTCCACTTAGACGGACGAGGCGTCCATCCTACGTGAGGTACTTCAACATTTTGGGTCTCTTGCCCAAGATATGGGACAGGGCGGTCGTCGTGACGTGTTTCGCTTCCTCGAATTGTTGTGGCGTCAGGCTGAGTTGTGGCCACGCTTCGTCATCCTCCTCGGCGAGGATTCGCAGCACGTTGGCCGTGGCGGCGTGAATCGACAGGGGCGTGTATTCCTCTTTCTGGCAGTCGGGGCAAATGAGACCTCCCTGTGAGACCCAGAACCCAAACGTTCGTCCTTCCATCAGTCGCGCGCCGCAGGCGACACACGATTCAAAGTCGGGGAGTTGCCCGATTTCTCGGAGTACTACCAATTCAAATCTCAACACGCCCAAGCGTGTCGTTTCCGTAGTCGCGAACGAAGCGAGAGCTTCTTGCGCGGCCGTATAAAGTTCGAGATGAGGGTCGTAATCTTCGGTCAGCCCGAGCAACAATTCGGCGACGTAATAGCCTGCATATAAACAGACCAAATCCCGCTCTTGGGGATGAAATCGGGTGACCAGTTTTGATTCAGTGAGGAGATCGAGGCCAGAGGTGTGCTTGCGGAGGAACACTATCTGACACGTCGCGAGCAGGTCAAGAGCGGATTCAAACGGCCCTTTGAGCCTCCGCCCCCCCTTCGCCAACGCCGAAATCTTGCCGAATTCCCTTGTGAACAGCACAACAACGCGGCTGGTCTCACTGAAGTCGGTCACTCGCAGAATCAGTCCTTCCGCTTTCTCAGCAGCCATTGATTACAGTCCATTAGGCGAGCGGCAGAAATTGTCAGACCGCGATGTAGGATGGGCACTCTTGCCCGTCTGGGTTTCTGTCTTCAAGCCGGAACGGGCAAGAGTGCCCATCCTACAGGGACATTTATTCTTGCCGTTCGCCTGATTGAAGGCGGGGCCGATCCCTCGACCAGCGATCTCTAGCACGACTTTCAGCTCGCCGCGCTGTCGTCGGTGATGTCCTGGCTGCGGAACTCGACATCGACCAGCGTCGTGACACCGTTGAAAGTTCTCGGGTGATAGCCCTTGCGGAAGTGAAAACGCCAGACGAGATCGCCGCTCAGTTGAATGGCTTCTTCTTCCGAGGGAATGTATGTCAGCCAAGACTCACCCGGTGGCAGCGGTTGGTCCAGCTTTTGTCCGGTCATCACGAACTCGCTGTAAATGGGATGATCATAGACATAGAGCAGTGCTCCCCCCTGCTTCCGATCCACGGTCGATCCAACGAAGTTGTTGGCGTAGACCGGATTGCCAAACGACTTGCTGCTCTTGCGCTTGAACATCAACAGCGGATCGAGCGGTGCGAACGTCTGGTTGGTTGAGACGTTCTCGAACTTCAACCACAGCTTGAGCAGCGGTTCGGTCGGTCGACGGACATCGGCTCCCTTTCGGTCACCGTGTTCAAAGGTCACGGCTCCCCGCGTCACTTTGACGGGAGTGACTTTGACGCTGCCAAACCGCTGCGACTGACCGAGCTTCAGCACGTGTCCCGGCGCGAGATCATTCTTGGGTGAGTAGTACGTGAGCGCGACATCCCCCGACTTCTTGTTCACGGGAACCTTCACGTCAGGGAGGCTTTCCAAGGGATGAGGCTTGCCAAACGTCAGCAGGTAGATCAGCGCCATCGTGACGGCACTGGCGTAACTCCCCACCAAGAGCAACAGCATCGTGAGGTGCTTCTGGCGGGCTTCGACCGCTTCAGCCGAGTATTCGCCGACGGGCTGCTGCGATACGGCACTCGCGATGGCATCCGCCACGGCGTCCGTCGGCGGCGAATCACTCGACGCAGGAGAGTCTGCCTCCGTGGCCCCTGCTCCGAAATGAAATTGCTGGGTTCCAGAAAGTAAAAAGTCCTCGCCGATGGCGTCGCGCGGAGCAGTGAACTGAGACGGCGAGACCTCGGCCGATATCGGCTCGGGTTGCGATAAGACCGGCGATGCGGAGGCCGGTTCGCCGAAAGCAAACGGCGATGGCTCTGTCGGGGCGAGGCTTTCGACCGTTGAAGATTCGGCTGGAAACGTATTCCCGGGCGCGCCGAAAATCACGGGCGGGACAGCGGCGCTGTCCCTGGCTGAACTGGTGGCCTCGCTCCGTTGTTGAAAGTCCCAAGCTCCGGCTGAGACCACGTGCGAGAGCGGCGCGGTGAACGCGGTCGCGGGAGCGTCCATCTCCGCGAACGAAGGAAACATTGCTGGCGATGACTCAAAAACGGAAGTGGCGTCCGAGGTATCGGGACCTGCTGGAGTGGCCCAGCCCATCAGCGGTGAGGTGGACCGAGACGACTCTGGTATCGATGTTGGCTCGCGTTCACTGCCGGGTGCCGAAGGGGCTGGCTCACATTTCGAGAGGAAGAGATTTGGAGCGCTGTGCCAACCGAACTCGGCCGCGTGTTCAGGACTCTCTTCATCGGAACCGCCGAAAATATCGGACGCGGAAGAACTTTCGGCTGGCTCATGGTCCACGGCGTCGGTTGTCCAGTCGGCGGCCGCTCCAAAGTTCAACTCGATGTCGCCCGTGTCGATCAATTGAGAGTCCGTCGGAGTCGAACCTGGCGGGAGCGGTTCTTCGACGTTGGTGTCACCTTCGATTTGGAGTTCCGGTTGAACAGCAATCTCGGTTGGAGTTGCGACTTCGGCGGCAGCGACCTCCTCCAATTTGGGCGCTGGTGGCGAACTCTCGACTGGAGTCGGCAGCGAATCAGAAACCGGGGCTGGGATCGACAGGTGAACTCCACAATGCGGACAGGCCACCACCACACCGGGCGTCTCCACGAGCAACCGCCCGTGACACTGACCGCAAGTTACTTCCATCGCCATCACGTCCCCTCTCGCACTCTTTTGTCACTCATGCTGCACCCCGCCAAATTTTGCCAAGCGATTGTGACCGTCCGACCATCGCGTTGCAAACCGGCTGTCGATCTCCACGAAATGACACCCAACACCGGCACGCCACCGCGCGCTGTGATCTCGGCGGCGTTGTCGGTGGCCAGCGCGAGATCATCGTCGAGACGAGCTTGATTCAGCACGATCCCGGCCACGCTCAGACCGCGTCGCTGCGCCGCTTCGATCGTCAGCAACGTGTGATTGATCGTGCCGAGTCCGCAGCGTGCGACGATGATCAGCGGATAGCCGAACTGACGCGCGAGGTCTCCGGCGCTGGTGGTCTCACTCACGGGAGCCAACAACCCTCCCGCTCCTTCGATGATTAACACCTCGGCCCAGGCTGACCAGTGATCGGCTCCCGACTCCAACAGCGCGAGATCGACGGTGCGTCCTTCCGCGCGTGCTGCCAACGGCGGAGCCAGCGGCGCGAGAAACCGCTGCGGACAAATCGCGTCATCGGACAATAACTCAAGTGCCAGCGGTTCGCCCGACAGCGTCTTCCCGCACACGGCGGTCTCCTGCCAGCCGCCTCGCACCGCCTCGCGCAGCCGTTCGATGTCGTCCCACTGCGCGAGACCGTTGGAATCGAATTCGGCTCCTGAACAGACCGGCTTGTAAACACCGACGCGCAGGCCGCACGAGACCAGTTGTCGCGCGATCAGCGACGCCACGTGAGTCTTCCCCACGCCGGTGTCGGTCCCAGTCACAAACAACCCTGATGGTCGAACAGGAGCGCTCATAGAAGCAGCTTTCGAGAAGTCGGCGGAAAGATTGAGGGAGCGGACACCGAGTGCCGGAATTTTGTGGGTCGAGTCTTCGGGGGGAAAGGACAAGGTTGGTTGTAGCTTGCGCGGCCCAACCGGTGTCTTTCTGAGCGGTGGACGTAAGTTCTCCGGCTCTTGGCGTGAAGAACCGGAGGACTTACATCCACCGTTTGGAAAGGTCTCTCTCATGCCCGTGCGAGGCATAAAGTAAGGTCGAGCGGCAAGAAGAAATATACCTGTAGGATGGGCACTCTTGCCCGTCCCGGCTGGAAGACAGAAATCCAGACGGGCAAGAGTACCCATCCTAGATCGCGGTCTGACAATTTCTGCCGCTCGCCTCAGGTCGAGCAACTTCCCCCAAGTGGCTGAAACGGTCTGTGGAGCGGCTCTCGGTGCGGAACAGCCTTCGTGACCGATACAGTCTACGGTTGGTCCGGCCGTTGCCGCCGTCGCTGATTGACCGACGTTTTTTTCACTCCTACACTGACGCCGGTCTGAATCACCGTCAACGATTGAAGATGCTGCCGAAGGGATCGCTCCACGAGCGATCTCACACCGAGCCAAACTCTCTGGAGGAATCTCATGCAACTGTCTGCGATGTCGAATTCCGCTGTGTCCGCTCTGCGTTTGTCAGCCCGGCGTTTGTCGCCACAGCGTGCGTCCACGCGGGGATGCTGGATGACTTTCGGGGTCGGTGTCGCGCTGGCCGTGTCATCTGTCGTAGTGGAACCGTCCGTCGCGTTCGGACAGGCTTCCGCCAAGAAGGCCACCTCCGAAGAGAAGACTCTGCCAACGAAGGATGGTGCCAGCGTCGCCATCACGTATTTCAAATCGAACAGCGGGCAAGATGCCGCAGTGGTGGTGATGCTCCACGGTAAGGGGGGAAGTCGCCAGGTTTGGAAGTCCTATGCAGAGGTATTGCAGAACAAAGCCGACTTTGCCGTGGTGACGGTCGATCTGCGTGGTCACGGAGAAAGCACGGGCGGCGGTGGCGCGGCAGCCACCGGTAAGAAGACCGATACCAGTGGGCCGAAGGCTCGCGAATACGCTGCGATGGTTGCTGGCGACATGGAAGCCGTGAAGAAGTTCCTGTTGGAAGAACATCAAAAGAAGCAACTCAACGTGAACAAGCTGGCG
>JAYVOX010000487.1:0-4921 GCA_043757695.1 Schlesneria sp. | reverse complement strand
CGCCGCGATTTGTCAGGCTACCACCAACGAACGCGATGTCGGCCAGTCCCCAACACGCCCCCAGTTCACCGAGGGTATCGAGCAACAGCACGCTCGGTGCTGTGAGGGTGATGGTTGTCACAACGTGGAATCCCTTGCCCACGGCTCCATTCCGGCACGCTTGCCTTGGACGACGAGACGTTTCGTCAAATGAGGCGACGGTTTCCCGAGGTTGCACCAATCCGAGAATTGCGTCAGACACTCGGTCGGATGCGGTTGTGCGACATCGCGGTTGGGGGCAGACGGTCGCAACCGACGAAACGTCGGATGAACCCGAACTGGTCGGTCGCACATGAACCACCTGTCCAATCTCATCTCTATCTTCTGTATCAATGTTTTAGTTTCGTATTCAAAAGAAAGTGTCCCCATATGGAAGGTCACTCGAAGTCCCCTTTTGACAACATGGAACGGCTGAAGATCAAAACGGTTGACTACCTTGCACCTGCAGTCCCACCCAATCAATGCACGGAGAGATATCGAGAGGCTGGATATTTTATCAAAGGGCCACTACCGCTGAATTGGTGGTTAGTTGCCTGCGGCCTTTCCGATAGCGTCTTAGCCGTTGCCAGTGCATTTTGGTTTGTCGCCGGTCTCAAAAAATACTGATCCGACTTGTCTTTAACTTCAAACCTGATCCGCAAGTTTGATGTCAGCCCCAGAGCCTGTCATCGTTCATTGAAGGTAATTGAGGCCGCGCGTCTTATCAATGTTGACCGGAGGCGAGGTCGTTGTCCGAGGGTTACGATTCTCACGGTTTGTAGCGAGGTTGGCGATTGAGAAGATGTCGTGTAAGGAGTCGGGGGAGCTGTAGGGACGCAAACGCTGATTGCAAACTCAGCGTGTCCAATGCGTAGAACAATCGGATGGTGCTGAACAGAAAGTACGAGTAACGCAATGGGGACCGTCTACCGAGAAAAATACACTAAGCCGCTTCCAACGAGGTCGGAGCTGTTCACAAAAAGTGGCGAGCGGTTCGCCCGTTGGAAGCGGCTCAAGGGAAAGACGCGAACCGCTCCGGTCACTGCGTGGCAGGATGGAACCGATCGGATCATGGTCACGTCGGGAACCTATGTCGCCAAGTTTCGCGATGGCAACAGGCGGATCTGCAAAGTCTCAACCGGCTGTCGCGATGAGGATGCCGCCCGTTCGATTCTGTCCAAATTGGAACGGCGCGCCGAACTGGTCAAAAGCGAAGTCATCTCGCACGCCGAAGCCGCGACAGCCGATCACCAACGAACGCCGCTCGCCGAACACTTCGCCGCTTACTGTGACTACCTTCGGGCACGGCAAGCGAGTGCTGTTCGCATCGCCAACATGCAAAGCCAATTCAACCGCGTTGCCGATGAGTGCGGGTTTCGGCGGCTGTCGGACCTCGACGGCGGGCCGTTCGTTCGCTGGATGAATGAACAAACCGCCGCCGAAATGGGAGCGGCGACGCGGAACGGCTACCGCGAAACGCTCATCATGTTCGCGAACTGGTGCGTCCAGAATCATCGACTGACCGCGAATTCGTTCAAGACCGTTCCCAAGGCGGACACCAAGAGCGACCGCCGAAGACAACGCCGGTCGATGACCGAAGCCGAGTTGGTGAAGCTGCTGCAAGTGGCGCGGATGAGGCCGCTCGCCGAGTACGGACGCGAAACGGCCCGCCTGAAGGAGGTCAAAGCTGAAGCAACCGGCGCTCGCCGCAAGCGGTCGAACTGGAGCAAGGCCGCGTTGAAGCTCGACACGATAAAAGCCGCCGTCGAACAGGCGCGGGAACGGCTCGCCAAGAATTCCGAGTTCGTCGAGAAGCTGGAACGGCTCGGACGGGAACGGGCGTTGATTTACAAGACGCTCGCTCTGACAGGACTGCGGCGGAATGAACTCGCATCGTTGACGGTGGGACAACTGGAACTCGACGGGGCGATGCCGTTCGTCGTGTTGGACGCGGCCGACGAAAAGAACCGACAAGGCTCGACGATCCCTCTACGGGCCGACTTGGCGAACGACTTGAGGGATTGGCTGTCCGACACGCCGAAGCCGTCTACGCTTCGCCTACGCGATGGCAAAGGGACTGACGACAGCAAGCGACCGCTGTTCACGGTTCCCGCCGGACTCGCTCGCATTCTCGACCGCGACTTGCTCGCCGCTGGCATCGCCAAGCGAGACGAGCGGGGACGAACCATCGACGTTCACGCTCTGCGGCATTCGCTCGGAACACTGTTGAGCAAAGGCGGGGTTGCTCCGCGAACGGCCCAAGCCGCGATGCGTCACTCATCCATCGACCTGACGATGAACGTCTACACCGATCCGAAGCTGCTCGACGTTCACGGTGCGTTGAATTCGCTGCCGTCACTCGACCTCGATTCCTCGCCATCGACAGAATTGCAGACGATGCGAGCGACAGGGACGGACGATCAAGGCTCGAAAAGTTGCGTCATTTCCTCAGACAAACCGTCTTCGCAGTTTGCACCAGCGTTTGCACCAAACTCTGGCAAACGGGGGCAAAGTGTGTCGTTTGCTGTCATCTCATCGGATGTTGACGATGAACGGCCAACGCAATCGGCAAGTGATGAAAACATCACAATGCCAAGCGAAAAAGCCTCGCCCGCAGTGTTTGGGGGCAAGGCTTTGAAGGTCGGGATGACAGGATTTGAACCTGCGGCCTCTACGTCCCGAACGTAGCGCTCTAGCCAAGCTGAGCTACATCCCGCTCAAACAGCAACCAACACGATGGCAAAAAGTTCACTTGGGCTGGTTGTCAATGCGGCGGGATTCTAGCAAATGAGTTACTTCGGTCAACGCAACGTTTGCAGGGAAGGTGTGGATGATTTACCCGCTTCAATGGGAGTTTGAGCACCACGCGCAGAGATTGGCTTGGTCGAGGCATATTCCAGACATCGTGAATGAGCCGCTGGTCTTGAGTTGTGTCGTTTTCATCGAAAGCCTCTCGTCGGTACGTCACTTCAATATTGAATGGTGATGATCGAGCACTCGATCAAACAGCTCATATGCAAGCTGACGCATCGCCGGGGGAAAGTCATGCTCGCAGGCGGAATGTTCGATGAGCAGTCGCTCTTCATGGCCGTAGAGCTTGAAGACCGGGCGTGCCGCCGTGGCGATGCGGTCCACGCTGGCGGCTTGAAAATTGTGATCCTTCTGCGGCGCGATGATCATGACGTGACGAGGAGCCAGCGCACCGATCAGCTCTTGGAAGTCGAAGGGGATCTCGGACAGGCGGCCTCGGTAATCGGCGAGCCGCAGCATGTAACGCGTCTGGCACCAGCCCTTCTCGGGATGCCATTTTTTTTCGTCGCCGTTGTAGTAGTCGAGGTACGAGTCCAGCCCGCAGCTCGATACGACCGCTTCGATGCGGTTGTCAAACAGGGCGGTGTAGACCGCGTTGTGGCCTCCCAGCGAATGACCGATCGCGCCGAACGAGTTCTTTGGGAAGAGGCGAACGAACGGCAACGTTTCGAGCAGGTCCAGCCCGCGCAGGTTGTCCCACACCGCCTTGAGCGTCCCGCTCTGCCAGCCGAGTGCGTTCACATCGGGCTGGTACTTGGCGAGCAGCGGATAGTTGGGGGCGAGCGTCACATAACCCCGCTCGGCCAGTTCGGCCGCGTACTGGCGGTTCGGCCGCGTGCCGAGACCAACCACCGTCCCGTGACCGATCGTGTTGTCCGTGCCATGCAGACAGAGAACAGCCGGCACCGGTTTGGCTCCCGTCGCAAGAGCCGTCTTCGGAATGCAGAGGTATGCCGGAACGCGCGAACCCGGCTCCGACTGATACGTGATCAGCCGACGGACATAGCTGCCGCAATCGACTTCTTCCTCAAGCCGCATGTCGAGCGGACAGCGCTTCTCGACTCCGGGCAACCGCCCCATGACCGCCTGCGCCCCGCGAATGACCTCGGCCCGCCGCTGCTGCCAGTCGTCGAGCGTCTTCACGACCTGCGTTTCATTCTTCGAGTCGCGATGAACCAGCAGGTTGTCGCGCGATAATCGCGGCTGTGGCGACAACGGCTTTCGATCCGCGAAGACGATCTCCTTGCGAGACCGATCAATCCCGATCAGGCCATGTGACACGGGGTCGAACGCAATCCCCTGCCCCGTGAACGGGATTGACTGCCGTTCGACAAACTCCAGCACTTTGCCGTCGGTCGGAATTCGCAACCGGAACAAGACCGGATCGTCATGCCCCGTGACGGCCAGCAGTCCGTCATGCCAGATGCCGCCCGAAAGGCTCGACCGTCGCAGTTCCTTCACAACGGCGGCGGGATACTTCCAGCGTCCAACTTCCTTCCACTGGTCATCGAACTGGACGAGAAACGTCTGCCCGTTGTCGTCTCCGTAGCGGGCGAAGTTGCACCACCAATGCCCCGCGTGACGAATGGCCCACGTCAGGCTGCCGCCAAAATTGCCAAACTCTTTGAACCGCGACAGCATCATCGTCGCCGGGTCGAGCACCATGATCTCGCTCTGCTCGGGCGTCTGCGGGTAGTTCGAGTGGGCACAGTACAGCCGCCCCTCCCACACGAAGCCGCTGTTGAGATGAGTCGCCTGCTCCCCCGAACTGACCGCGATCCGCTCACCTGACTTCCGGTCATACTTCGCAACGACCGCGTTCGTGTTCGCATACATAACCGCCTCGTCAGCCGCCGCCGCTTGATGAGCCTCGGGCGCGGGGAACGCCCGCGCCCGAGGCCAGCGCTCCGACGGAGGCTGCTCAGCCCGAGCGACACCGACCATCAACACGGCCACGATGAACTGGCACGCCATCCGGCAGTGACGCCTACCGTAGGCCGAGCGAAACTTGGGGTTGACGGGTGAAAATGCGTTTGGGCGATCGGGCCGGTTTTGTTGACGGGTTAGTGGCTGAAGGCGAGGCGTCGTTGTG
>JAYVOX010000486.1:0-4941 GCA_043757695.1 Schlesneria sp. | reverse complement strand
CTTTGCATGGCCGTGCTGTTTTCGTAGCGAAGACACGGCCATGCAAAGCCATGACCGTGGCACCCAAGCTCAACGACTTCATCAAGTTGGCCACGATCGACTTTCCGGATAGCCGCTGAGTGCGTCGCGACCGCAACGTCAGAGAGTCCGTCCGCCCGTTCAGCCGCGTCGGCGTTTCAGCACGAGGAAGTACCCTTCGGTCTCATCGGGGAGCAGTTCCCAATCGGTGGGGTGATCGCGGTACTCGGGGACATCACGAGGAGTCTTGATTTCGCTGTAACGGTGCTGGGTGTCGATGACGAGGAAGTCCGTGTCATCAGGCACGCCAACGCGATCGCCGGCGACTTTGCGGCGGTAGCCGCTGTAGTCGTAAGACCGCTCGTAATGCGTGAACCGTGGATGGACAAAGTCGGTCGAGGCGACCCGACTCTCACGCGGGATCAGCGGCACGACGCGCGCGAATAACTCGCCGCGACGACTGGGGCCATAGAGCGTCTGCCAGTACCAACTCGACCCCGCGTCCCAGAACGGCAGGCCGAGCGGGCTGATGCTCAGGAACAGCCCGGTACACAGGGAACTCGTCCAAATCAGATGCGTGCAGAAGGTGCGTGCGGTCGAGTCTGCTGTGGTCAGCTCAGGGTTCCAACGGGCGAGAGCTGTTCGGGTCAGCGCGATTGCGCGCGGCAAACCTCCCGCGAGTGCCCAGAAAATGACAGCGACCAACGGCGCGTGAAATTGATGTCGCGGGTCTTTCGCCAGCTCGTTCAAACACAGGATGCCGAACAGCGGCAGGCCGACCGCGAGCCGCCCCGGTGAACACAGCGGCACGAAGGCCAGCGGCGCGAGCAGCAGCAGTGCATAAAGTGCCGTCGCCGTGGAGCAGAGTTCTCCGAACAACAGGCCGGGGTTCGACAACATCGTGGCCACGATTTGCTCGGGAGACTCACCGAACTTGGCGAAGTAACGCGTGTAATGAACTTCGACGCCCGATCGAAACCACGGCATCACGACGCGCGTCGCCAACCAGAGATAGACGACGCTGAAGACCGACAACGTCATTCCGAGTGCGAAGCGAGTTCGGTCAGCAGGCAGTAAGAATGAGACGAGCGTCCTCTTCGTGATCGGCTGCGCACTCGCAGTCAGACTCGACGAGCGACTGGCATCAGCAGTCGAGCGGCGCCACGCAATCCAGACTCCGAGCGGGCCGAACACAATCGCGTAGTCCTCCTTCACGGTCAGCGTGAACGCCAATCCGAGCAACGTTCCGAGGAGCTGCCGCCGTTCCAGTTGGTCCAGCGTCAGCAACAGGAGCGGTATGCCAAACGCCTCGGGCCGAAACGTCTTCAAGTCGATCTCAATGTCAAGGAACTGCATCGGCGCATAGAGCAGATACGCCACCGCAGCCGCCAGCGCGATGTCGTGGGAAGACGTGTGACGCCGAGTCATCCAATAGACCGGGAACGCGCCGAGTGCCAACGCTGTGGACTCGCATAACTCCAGCAACAGATGCGATGGCCAGAGAACATAGAGCGGCAGCAGGAACAGATGCACGAACTGAATGTGTTCGCCGAAAAACAAACCCTGATCGAGATAGCTGCGAAAACCTTTGCCGTGGAGCACATTCCACAAGTGTTCTTCGTACATCACCGAATCACCGTGCGGCATCAGCAAGTTGAAGTACAGCCGCCAGTTCATCGTCGTGAAGACGACCACGTACAGGCCACACGCCCACCACAGCCAACGCGGAGTCGCGAACGTCGCGTCACGCGGCGAGTTCCTCGCGTTGAGTGGCGAGTCATTCGGAATCGCCTCATTGACTGAACCGCCTCCCGCGAGAGTCAGCAGCGTCGCCAACCATCCCGCCAGACACACTGACAACCACAATTGAGGCGACACCGTGAGCAGTCCCGACAAACCACTCGCGCCAACAACTCCCGCCGCGATCCACGCCCATTCCCAGAGGTCGATCAAGCACCACCAACCCCAGCCCGCCAAGCCCCACGTGACGAGAGCCTCTAAGAAAGTTGAACGATTTCGCCGCGCGAGCCACCACGCACCGACCAACCAGGTCACCACTGAGACTGTCCCCAACACGAGGGCGATCGCACCGAATGTGATCTCCCCTTGATCCGCACTTCCCAACGAACCAACAGGCAGCCGCACGAGGAACCGCCAGGTGGAGGGACTCACAAAATTCGTGGCGAGGCTGCGTGAGGACAGCCACGTTTGCAGGCCACTAGTGGCGAGCAGCGTCCCGAACAACACGACGGCAGCGGAACTCAACAGCCGCGTCGGCGCAGGGAACGATGAACGAGTGCGATGGGGTGACGGAGGCATGGTCTCATCGTAATGACCATGCCAGTCGGACAACAGCCGTCTCGATGTGTGACACGGAGGCTTGGAGATGCCGGAGCGCAGGGTGGCTGGCGTGGGGCGTTCCTCGTTTCGAGGAAGCCCCCGAGCGGATGCTCAGTTCACGCGGGCTTCCGCAGAGCCGGAGCGCCCCGCCCGCCTCCGTGCCCCGGCTCAACGTTAGGTGCGCGCGGGATGAGGCAAACAAGTCACTCGTGCCCGCGTGAGTGGGAGAGGTATAACCAAGTCGTTGCGATCCGTTTCCTCAACGATCATTCGTTCCTGTTACTCGTCGAGATCCGTCTCATGACTGCTCCGCTGGCCGTTCCATCGCGACGACACTTCCTGCAACACTCCGGCTCGGGACTCGGCGCTGTCGCGCTGGCTTCACTGCTCGGGCGTGAGGCTGACGCGAATCCCAACTCACCTTTGACGCACTTGGTCGCGAAGGCTAAGCGAGTGATCTGGTTGTTCCAATCGGGGGCACCGTCGCAGATCGACCTCTTCGATCCCAAGCCCCGTTTGACGGAGTTCCACAAACAGGAACTTCCGGACTCGATCCGCAATGGGCAACGGTTGACCGGCATGACCTCGGGGCAGAAGAACTTCCCCGTCGTGGCGTCGAAGTTCAAGTTTGCTCAGCACGGAGAGTCGGGACTGTCGCTCAGTGAGATGCTGCCGCACACCGCGAAAGTGGCCGACGAGTTGTGCTTGATCCGGTCGATGCACACCGAAGCCATCAATCACGACCCGGCCATCACGTTCATGCAGACGGGCAGCCAGTTGCCCGGCCGACCGAGCTTTGGAGCGTGGGCCGATTATGGACTCGGGACGATGAACGAGAACCTCCCCGCGTTCGTCGTGATGATCTCGAAGTCCGGGACGAAGGGGCAGGGCTTGTTGGCACGCTTATGGGGGAGCGGCTTCCTGCCGTCGCAACATCAGGGAGTGAAGCTGCGCGGCATCGGCGATCCGGTGCTCTATCTGACCGATCCGGCAGGGATCGATCGCGCCGGGCGACGTGAGCTGCTCGATGGCCTCGCGCAATTGAACGGACTGCAATTGGCAGAGGTCGGCGATCCCGAGATCGCCGCGCGGATCGCTCAATATGAACTGGCCTTTCGGATGCAGGCCTCGGTCCCCGAACTGATGGACTTGTCGAGCGAGACCGCACACACGTTTGAGATGTACGGCGAGGACTCGAAGAAGCCGGGAACCTTCGCGGCGAACTGCCTCTTGGCGCGACGACTGGTCGAGCGCGACGTGCGGTTCATTCAGCTCTATCACCGCGACTGGGATCACCACGGCGATTTGCCGAACCGCATGGTGGCTCAATGCCGTGAAACCGATCAGGGATCGGCGGCTCTCGTCCAAGACCTGCGGCAGCGCGGGTTGCTCGACGACACTCTCGTCGTATGGGGCGGTGAGTTTGGCCGAACGGTCTATTGCCAAGGAGCGATCACCGACACCACCTACGGGCGCGACCATCACCCGCGCTGCTTCTCACTGTGGATGGCCGGCGGCGGCATCAAGCCGGGGATGACGTTCGGTGAGACCGACGATTACTCGTACAACATCACGCGCGATCCGGTCCATGTTCACGACTTGCAGGCAACCATCCTGCATCAACTCGGAGTGGACCACACCAAGCTGACCTACCGGTATCAAGGCCGCGACTTTCGCCTGACCGATGTTCATGGTCGAGTCGTGAGTGAAGTGCTGGCGTGAGAAAGTCGGAAGAGAAGACCTTCGGTCGGACGTTTCGGCGGGGTCGGGAGACCCGCGCCGAACGAGAACGCGGAGCCTGCTCGCCCACTTCATCTCATCCCCTCTTCTCTATTCTTTTTTCATCTCTTTCTTCATCCGTGCTGCGGCCCTGCCATCCGTGCGATTCATTTCTGCCCGAAAGAAGAGGCCGCACGGATGCAAAGCCGGAGCACGGATGAAGCAGACCACACCGTCGGTCGTCGCTTCAAACCAAGCTGATCGATTCTCTGCCTCGCGCGGAGAATCGATCGACTTTGGCGAGCGGCAAGAAGAAATGTCCCTGTAGGATGGGCACTCTTGCCCGTCGCGGCTTGAAGACAGAAATTCGGACGGGCAAGAGTGCCCATCCTACATCGCGGTCTGACAATTTCAGCCGCTCGCCTTATTGGGCAGAGAATCTCAGTCATGGAATGACTGAGATTCGTAGGCGAGGAATTCCATGACTCGCATTCGCGTGGAACGTCAACCGATCAATCCTGACCGCGCGAGTTCCAGCGGCGTCTTCTGCCGCAGGCCGAGCAATGTCGAGTTGAGTCTCTTCCTGTCGAGTCCGTGCGCTGGTGATTTCGTCTCAACTCAGGCGGCAAGCTGTGACGATCCTAACGGTCGTGTCGGTCAGGGAGACTGTTCGTGGCGAGTTCGTCTCGCGGCAATTGTCGCCACAGCCCTGATCGTTCGTTGAACCGCACGCGCGTCTCCGGCTGTCGGTGAAACAAGTTCAAGGTCTGAGTGTCGGTGCCACGTCAGGAAGCGATCTCAGCCGATGCGTCACAGAATCAAGAGTTCGCCGTCGGTCAATCTGTTCGCCTTCTTGGACATTCT
>JAYVOX010000485.1:0-4942 GCA_043757695.1 Schlesneria sp. | reverse complement strand
AGTCCGCCGATGACCACGGTCTGCCCCGTCTGAACACTGATCGTCGTGTTGGCGCGACTGATGTCGAGAATGGGGGAACTAATGGTTCTTCCCGTGGCGTCCGTCGAAAGTGGCACACCTTCTTTCCGGTACTGGCTGCGTTGTGCAGAGACCTGCATGAACACTTGCCCGTCCGTGGTCACGCGAGATGTACAGGTCAGCCCAATGCCAACGTCGTTGGGCGTCACGACGGGAGTGTTCACACCTGTTGTCCCGTTGGGTGTGAAGCTCGTAATGGTCGGCACCTTCTGACCGCTGAAGATTTCCGCAGGGACATTGTCGAGAGCACGAATTTGCGGGCGGCTCAGAATTTGAATCCGTCGGTGAGCCGAGAGCGCACGGAGCAGAGCGTTTACTGATTCCGAGCCAGCAGATAGCACGAGTCCGCCGAAGCCGAGATCACCATTCACTCGCCCCAATGAAAAGTTGCTCAGTCCCTGCGATCCGACGGATGAGGGACTGCCCGCCAAATTGTTGCCCAGCGGAATGGTGACGTTGTTGAAATTGAATCCCGGCTGTCCGGATTGTGACAGTACGTTTTGTGATGTGGTTTGAGTTCCATTCGGTGCCGTCGTCGTTGTTGTCAAAACTGTCGGCGCATCCTTCAAGCTGCGGTTGAACAGGATCGAGTCTTGGAAGCCCAATTCAATCCCGAACTCGTCCGTGTTGGACAGTTCCACTTCGACGAGCAGGGCTTGGATGATGACTTGGCGAGGGGCTTCATCCAGCTTGGCCACCATCTTCTTGATGTCCTCAAAGTAGCGCGGTGTCGCGCTGATGATCAAACTGTTCGTCGCCGTGTCAGCCACGACCACGACATCGCGTTCCAACTGTTCGATCGAGCTGATCAGGTTGGGATCGTTCTGCGTGAGGTCGCGCTGTGAGGTGAAGAACTGGTTGATCTCGGTCGCGACTTGCGTGGCCGGGCTGTTTTGCAAACGCAGCACGGTCGTTTGTCGCGCTCGCAGATCGCTCTCGTCGAGCCGGAGCAGGATCGCTTCGACCACCTTTAGCGCGTCGGCGGAACCGGTCGCGACGATGCTGTTCGTCCGCTTATCGACGGAAAATTTGAGTGGCACCAAACTCGCGCTGGCATCGTCGGCTCCCGCCAACGCCAACCCTTGCTGCTGACGTTGTTGATTGCCGCCCCCCTGCTGAGTCTGTCCGTTGAAGAGCGTGTTGAGCTGTGTGACCATCAGTTCCGCATCGGCATTGGCGAGCGTGAAGACTTTGATTTCTGAAACCGTCGAAGTCGGCTTGTCGAGCTGTTTGATCAGCTCTTCGACCATGACCATGCTCTGCTCGGAAGCTGACACGATCAGGCTGTTGGCGCGGGCATCAGGCGTGATCCGGATGTCAGACAACACACCCGATTGGAACTCGCGATCACCGGCTTTGTCCGTGATGAGGAACTTCAACACGGCCGACTTCACGTTCTTGAATTGCTCATCGACCTGCCCTGGATTCAGCCCCTGCAAGCCACCTTGTTGACCACCACCACCGGAACTCGAGGTGGGCGGAGCGATCACACTTTGAATGGCCGCGTTGATGACGGCCGACAGATCGTTCGCCAACGCACTCTTCAGCGGAAAGATTTTGATCGTATTGACGGCGGAGGGATCCTTTTCAAGCTTTTTAATCAGGGCCTCGATCTCATCCAGATCGCGAGCCTGAGCACGCACGATGATCGAGTTCGTTCGCGAGTCGGAAGTGACGAGCACCTTTGCGCCGAGGCTCTTGCGTTCCAGATAGAACTTCGTGATGAGTTCTTCCACCTGCGTCGCGATGGCACTCTTCAAGTGGAAGACTTGGAATTCGGTCTCGGGATCGACAGGGCGATCCAACTCTTCGGCGAGGTCGAGAATCGCGTTCAGGTCCACTTCGGGAGCGACGATCAGCAGTGAGTTCGGCTTCGTGATCGGGATGATCGCCGCACTCTGTCGAGTCTGAGTCGCCTTACCGGGGAACTTCGTCAGCCGTTCGTAAACGGTCGTCAACAACTCGGCGAGCGATTCGGCATCAACGTTCTTCAAGTAGAGGAGATGAACCTGCGGTGCGGTCGATTCACTGAGCTTCTCCAACTTTTGAATCAGCTCCTGGACTTGTGCGACATCCTTTTCGTTGCCGCGCAGAATCAAGACGCCCAGTTCATTGATCGACTCAATCGTCACTTCGCCCTTCAGCGTGCCGATGGCATCGCCGAGAGTCGGTGGTACGAGCCGTCGCCCGCTACGAGGATCAGCCGCCGCCTCGCGATCGGGCTTTGCAGACGGTTGCGCAGCTCCCTTGTTCGCCGCGCGAATCCGTTCGATCTCGGCGGGCAATTGGTGAGCGATCTGGCAAACGTACTTCGTGCTGGCCGCGACATAAATCTGATCTTCAGCGTCGAACGGACGATCGAGCGTGCGGAGCAGCTTGAGGGTCGCGTCGTTCTCGGCACGTGTCCCGACGATGAGAAGTTCATCGCTCGCTTCGTCGATGGCGATCGTGAAGCTCGCACCGCCGTTGGCCAAGCGTCCCGCCTTGAGATCATCCGGCGAAGGGATGGCCGAGCTGATGCGGAACGCGGGCAACCCGTTCGGTCCATGCGAGACCAATTGGGCGCGCGGCTTCAGCGTGCGATAGACCTGCTTCGACAGATCGACTGCCGAACGATGCTTCGGTCGGAAGACCGCCTGCGAACTCTGAGCAGTGATCGCCTCATCGGTGAGCCGGGCCGGAGCGACGACATTCGCGTTTGAGACGCGACGTGGTGCAGCGGCATTTGGTTCGACCGGCTGCTCGTCGTGCGCGACCTGTCTGACGGGCCTCCGCACGCTGCGTTGAAGCAAACGTTCTTGAGCCAGCTCTTCCACTGCTTCGTCTCGTACCGTGATCGCATCGGTGCGACGTTCAAACGGCGACGAAGTGACGGGCGGTGAAATGCGGTTCGGATCGACGACCTTCTCACCGCTGCCGTCCTTCGTCACGGAAATCGGTTGATAACGGGGCCGCTGCGACGGCAGGTCCAGCACGACCAGGAAGTCACCCTTCTCGATCAATCGAAAGCCGAGCGGTTCGATGTCTTTGTTGATGATGCGCACGGCGTCGTGTCGCGTGTACTCGGTGGCATCGCGGCGACTGAAGCGGCCCTTTGGAACCCGATCCGCAATGAGCTGCGATCCGGTCGCGAAGGCTACGTCTTTGATCACGGTTTCCCACGGTGAGCTGAAGTAGTTCAGCTTGACCGTCTTCTCCTGGGTCTCGGGAGCGACGCCCGACGCCGACACTCGCGAAGCTTTTTCAAACTTCGTCCCTGCTGAAGCCAGCTTTGGGCGGCTCATGTCGAACCCGCCACCGGCCGTCCACAACAGCAGCGAAGAAGCCGTCGCTACCGAGAGACCCTGAATGGCCAGAGTCATCGGGCGGCGAACGCTGCGATCTTTTCGAGACTGAGGTGCGTCCATGCTGAGCCTGTGAAATTGTCAGAACTTGAGGGGAGAGTTTGACACGACGCACCATCAGCGCAGTCGTGGCAATCGGATTTATCGGCAAGGTTTGACAGACACTTGATATGAAACTCGCCCCAGTTGCTCCAAATTAAGGTCCGCCTCATGGAGAGCTGCGGCCCCACGGCGTCTGTCCGGAAAGCCGTAGGGTGGGCACTGCCCACCACAATCGGTCGTTGATGGTGGGCAGTGCCCACCCTACAGAAGATCTGACCTTCGCCGATCCGGACAGACACCTAAGGAACGTTCGAGAAATCACTGTCGTGTTTGGGAATTCGTTTAACCGCCAGCCGAAGGCGTGCGCGTCATTCGACGTGGAATACAGGTGCAACGTGGCACCGACACGCACGCCTCCGGCTGGCGGTTAAACGACGACAGGTATTTCTCGAACGAGCCTTAGCCAAGAGATGCCGCTCGCCTAACAGCCCGCTGAACAAACTCAGGTGGCCCGTCCCGCCCCTCGGCTCGGCACGAACCGCCGATGACGAACGAGCAGTTCCACAAAAAATGGAGCTGGGCAAAAGAGACGTTGCCGCCAACGCATCCTGAGCTTGACCGTGATTTGTCATTCTGAGAGAAGCCCGCCCTCCCTCTTCCCTCAATTCGATCATGGACGATGACAGGTCTCAGCCGCTGTGCCTTTGTGCAGTGCTGCGACACGGTCAAGGATGCCGCGCATGTCTCGAACGATCCGTTCCATCGCCTGTTGCTGGATGTTGGCCACTGTTGTGGCTGGCAGCGGTGCCGGATGCACGCACCTGATCGAAACGCGCGCCATCACAGCCTTCTCGAAGAGCCTCGAACTGGCCAATCTCGATGGCCTCAAAGCTTCGACCTCGGGCGAGTTCCGTCAGCGTGCCTTGCGAACGACGGCCGCGTTGGAAGACCTCAAAATCCTGCGACTGCCAGACGGCAAATCGACCATCGTTGAAGTGGAAGAGGTGAGCAGTGCGAAGAAGCGCGTCACCGTGCAAGTCGGTGAGTCCAAGAAGGAAGTCTTTTACGAGCTGACTCGCGACGACTCCGGCCGCTGGGTCGTCGATGACATCTATCTCAAGCAGAAGAAAAAGGGTGTCGAAGCTTACAAGTCGGTGACGGAGCAGATGGACCTGCTGCTCACTGTGCGCGAGTTCTTGGATGCGTGGGGCAACGGCGATCGCGGACAAGTCCTCGGTGTCGCGACTCCGGCGTTCCGTGCCTCGCTCGAACAATTGCCGCCGTCGTTCTTGGCCGGGCTGACACGCACTGTCACGACGGGACGTCCCGCCGGTTCGAAGTTCAAGCCGCACGCCTCTCTCGATGACAAGATCGCGGTGGTGAAGTTGCCGCGACTGTCGGGCGAGTGCGTCATCACGTTGGAACTGAGTGGTGAACATTGGCGGATCTCGGATGTCGGCATCGAATCCAAGGACGAG
>JAYVOX010000484.1:0-4946 GCA_043757695.1 Schlesneria sp. | reverse complement strand
TCGTCTACGCTTAATTTGGGGGTAGCCATGTTCGCCAGAACGTGGGAATCCCGCACTCTGGCGAGTGCAGCTACCCGATTATTTAGCGTGGCGGACGCACTAGGTGTCTGTCCGGAAAGTCGAAGGCCATACCTTCCGCAGGGTGGGCAGTGCCCACCCTACGGGTATCCGGACAGACACCTAGACCGGCGGCTAGCGCCGTGCCGCTCAGATTGGATTCCAACACCAGTGGTGGAGAGCCCGTTTTCCTCTTCCGTGCCCCGGCTTTGCCATCCGTGCGAGTGCCTCTTCCAGTCTGTCCAGACAGGTCGCTGCACTCGCCAGAGTGCGGAGTTCCCACGTTCTGGCGAACGTCGCTACCTGTCAAATCAGAGTGGTCGGAGCACTGGTCGAACAATCCTTGGGTAGCACGGATGGCAAAGCCGGGGCACGGCTGAGTCACCAAACGTGACACAGCCACAACACTTTTGTCGGTCAAGGAATCGAGCTGGAAACGAACGTGGATCGCGTACACCACCGGACTTTTTCAACGAGCTGCTCGGGGAAGGCGTCTTTGCTTCGCAGCTGATTACCTTCAACATCTCACGAGACCACCATGACTTGCCGGTTCGTCATCGCTTTCGGTTTAGTAGTCGTCTGCTCCACGGAGATCCTTGCGGCAGACAACGCCGCGCTCCCGGCAGCCGCCTTGCGCGAAGTGGACTTCGTGCGTGACATCCAGCCGATCTTTCAGGCGCGCTGCCATGCGTGTCACGACGCAAATAAACAGCGAGGTGGCTTGCGGCTCGACTTGAAGTCGGCGGCGTTCAAAGGGGGCGAGAGTTATGCGCCCGCCATCGTCCCCGGCAAGTCGGCCGATAGTCCGTTGGTCCGATTCGTCGCGGGACTCGAAGAAGGAATGCTGATGCCGCCCGAAGGGAATCGGCTTTCAGTCGAGCAGATCGGATTGCTGCGCGCGTGGATCGATCAGGGAGCCAAGTGGCCCGATGAAGCGTCGGCGCGGGATGACGCCGCACTGCACTGGTCGTTTCGACCGGTGGTGCGGCCCGTGTTGCCGGAGGTCTCGCGCGAGAACGTGGCCGGGTTGCGGAACCCGATCGATGCGTTCGTCAGTTCCAAACTTCCGAGCGGTGGACGTAAGTCCTCCGATGCTTTGTCGAACTCACCCGCGTCCCAAGCATCGACCACGACGAAAGAGCCGGAGGACTCACGTCCACCGATCCGAAATCAAGCGTCGGAGGGCTTACGCCCGTCGCCCGAGGCGGAACGGGCGACGCTCATTCGTCGTCTCTCGTTCGATCTGCTTGGCCTGCCGCCGACTCCCGATGAACTTGCTGATTTCGTGGCCGATGCGCGGCCGGAGGCTTACGAGCGGCTGGTTGATCGGCTGCTCGCGTCGCCTCATTTTGGAGAACGTTGGGCGCGGCACTGGCTCGATGTCGTCCGCTTCGCCGAGAGCGATGGCTTCGAGACCAATCAGCCTCGACCCAATGCATGGCCCTATCGCGACTATGTCATCCGCGCGTTCAACGAAGACAAACGGTTCGAGCAGTTCATCACGGAGCAACTTGCCGGAGACACGCTCGGAGTAGATGAGGCAACCGGCTTCATCGTGGGTGGCACGTTCGATCGCGTGAAGAGTCCCGATCCCGGTTTGACGGCTCAGCAACGGGCCGACGAACTGCACGACATGGTGAGTACCACCGGCAGCGCGTTCCTCGGTCTGACCGTCGGCTGCGCCCGCTGTCACAATCACAAATTCGATCCGATCTCGCAGACCGACTATTACTCGATGAAGGCGGTCTTTGCGGGAGTCCAGCACGGCGAACGATCACTCAAGCCCGCCGACCTCGATCAACGCGAACCGCAGATCGCGCGCGTGAAGACCGAGCTGGACGAGATCGACCACGCGCTGTGGACCTTCGAGCCGCTGGCCGCTGTTCCACGCGGTTCCGACGCGGTTCCACGCGGACCCGAAGATGTTCGGCGCGGGTCTCCCGACCCCGCCGAAACCCCCGACCGCAGGTCTCCTCTTCGCTCTGCCGTCCAGCGCCGCACCAACATCGACCGCTTCGCTCCCGCCCTCGCGAAGTTCGTCCGCTTCACCATCGACGCGACTAACAACGGCTCACAACCGTGCCTCGACGAAGTGGGAATCTTCACGACCGAAGCCAAGCCGCGCAACGTCGCGCTGGCTGCTCACGGGACCACCGTCACGTCATCGTCAGACCTGCCCGGTTACGAGATTCATCAGCTCCAGCACGTCAACGACGGGCGCTACGGCAACAGCGCGAGTTGGATTTCCAACGAAGCGGGGCGAGGTTGGGTGCTGTTCGAGATTCCTGAGGCCATAGAAATCGACCGCGTGTTGTGGAGTCGCGACCGCCCCGCCGACGGCAAGTTCAGCGATCGCCTCGCGACGAAGTATCGCATCGAAGTGGGCCTGACCGCCGCTGCGCTGCGCGTCGTTGCGACGGCCGATGATCGCCAGCCGATCGGCAGCGCGGCAGCACCGACTGCGGCGCGAGTTGCCTCGAACGAACAGGGGCAACGCGAGGTGGTTCGCCTCATCGCGCGACAGGCCGAACTCAACGAATCGTTGCGCCGACTGACCGCGACGCCGATGGTCTATGCCGGACGATTCGTGGCTCCCGAACCGACGAACCGCTTCCATCGTGGCGACCCCTTGCAACCGAAAGAGCCTGTCGCGCCCGCAAGTCTCACGTCGTTCGGCTTAACGTGGACGCTGCCGCTCGACGCCCCTGAAGCCTCGCGCCGACAGCAGTTGGCGAAGTGGATCACCGACCCGCAGCATCCGCTCACGTCGCGCGTGTTGGTCAACCGACTCTGGCACTTCCATTTCGGACAGGGCCTCGTGACGACCCCGAGCGACTTCGGTCGCAACGGGGCGTTGCCGTCGCATCCGGAGTTGCTCGATTGGCTGGCTGCTGAAACCAGAGAGGGTGTGGGGGAGAGAGGGCGTGAGGGAGAGAGACCCCACAACACTCCTTCTTCTTCGCTCCCGCTCGCCCCTTCTCCCATTCGCTCCCCGAAGCGTCTGCACCGTCTGATCGTCACCTCGGCCACCTATCGCCAAAGCAGCGCGGCACGACCCGACGCAATCCAGGCTGATGCCGGGACGAGACTGCTCTGGCGCTATCCGCCTCGACGCTTGGAGGCCGAGCCGCTACGCGATGCGATCCTGACCGTGTGTGGCAACCTCGACGATCGCATGGGCGGGCCGGGCTTCGATCTATTTGAACCGAACACGAACTACGTGAAGGTCTACAACTCGAAGCAAGAGTTCGGCCCGGCCGAATGGCGGCGCATGGTCTATCAGTCCAAACCGAGAATGCAGCTCGACGACATCTTCGGTTCGTTCGACTGCCCCGACGCGGGCCAGATCGCACCGCGCCGCACCAGCTCGATCACGGCCCTGCAAGCGCTGAATCTGCTCAACAGCCGCTTCATTCTCCAGCAGTCGTCGCTGTTCGCGAGTCGCCTCGAACTCGAAGCGGGGCCAGTCGCGAGCGATCAAGTCCGCCGAGCCTACTCGCTGGCCTTCCTCCGCACTCCAACCGACGACGAACAAACCGCCGCCGCTCAGTTCGTGCAGACCCACGGCCTCCCCGCCTTCTGCCGCGCGCTGCTGAATTCAAACGAGTTTCTCTTCGTGTTTTGAAGCGACTCACGCCAGCCAGCCGCTGGCAGGAAGAGTCCTGGCAGAATGATTGGGGGCAGAAAAATGAAATTCAAGTTGAGGCTACCGTCGCGACCCGAAAACACGATCGGCAGCTTCTTATTTTTCTACCCCTCATTTTTCTGCCATCTCTCCGCTGGATCTGATGAGGAGGGGATCAAGTCTTGGACTTCACGCAGCGGAAGCCAATGGCGTCGTCGGCTCCTGTGACGGGGAGTCGGCGGCGAGTGGAGCTGGTCAGTTTGTCGAACGGTTCTTTCCAGGAACCGCTTCTAATCGCGATGGCCGTTTCGTCGCGATCAGTTCCTGTGGGTGAGGCTCCCGTGTTCGACGCCTGCTTGTAATCGGGAGTCCACGTGTCGGCCGTGAACTCGCACAGATAGCCGTGCATGTCGTACAGGCCCCACGGGTTTGGTTTGAGGACTCCCACGGCGGGATCGTTCCCCGCCGCGTTGCCGTGGTGCCAGCCATATTCGCCGAGCAACGTCGCCTTGGGGGAGACATCGCCGGGGCGTTGAGCCTCGTCGCCAAAGCTGTACTTGGTCGTCGTCCCCGCGCGGCAGCAGTACTCCCACTCGGCTTCGGTCGGAAGGCGGATCACTTCGTCAGCCCCGATCAATTTGCGGTCGCGCAGTTGTTGAGTGACCTTCTGACAGAATGCGTTCGCGTCTTTCCAAGTCATCGTCTCTGCTGAGTTGCGCGGTCCCTTCCAGCGGCTGGGGTTGTTCCCCATGACGGCCTCATACAGGTTTTGTGGCATCTCGTACTTGGCGATGGCGAACGACTGCTTCATCGTCACGTCGTGCTGAGGCAGCTCGCGCGAGTCCCCCGCTTTGGCTCCCATCGAAAACGTCGCTGGAAACGGATCGGTGCCGGGAGTGATGAGGACGAACTCCTCAACGAACGTCTTCAGCAGCGCATTCGTTCGTTCGTCCTCGGCCCGCGCCAGCGATCGTAACGACGTGAAGAACTGCATCGCCGCGACGACGATCATGCCGCACACCACGACCAAGACTGATGAGCGACTTCCCAACTTCATTCGCATGATCTCTCCCTCAGAAACACAGCCCCATCATCCACGAGCCAATCCACCACAAGGCGGGATGATATCCAGCACAGCAACAATGCAGAAACGTCATCACTCTTAGGCGAGCGGCAAGTACGGGCATACCCAGTCGTAGGATGGACGCCTCGTCCGTCCGTCACAGCCAGCGGCAACTCGGACGGACGAGGCGTCCATCCTACG
>JAYVOX010000483.1:0-4950 GCA_043757695.1 Schlesneria sp. | reverse complement strand
ATCTCAATCTATTGGGAGTCCTGAGTATCACGCGGTCGTCTTCAAGACACACTTCCACCGAGCGAAAACATTTTGCAGTCACTGATTGCAAAATTCGACCGGGCGTCATTCCGGGGACAGCGCTGTTCGGCGCGGGTCTCCCGACCCCGCCGGAAGGGTCGACCGAAGGTCTCCTCTTCTTCATTTTTCAACACGAATGGCGGAGAGCCACATTGCGCAATCACTGATTGCGCAATGTGAACTTGGCGTCACTCCGGGTACATCTCCATTGCCTTGTTCCAGCGTCTCACGGTCTCGCGGCAGATCGCACGATCAGAGGGCAGTGTGAGCGGGCGGCCTCGGCCGTCGAGGATCACGCCCGCCGTGCCACCGTGGATGGTGCGAGTCAGCGGTTTGCCGGGGCCTGCGCCGACATCGAAGCCTCGCGCGGGAGTCAGTTCGACTTGGGCGGTTTCTTCTCGCCCAAGACGAAGACGTTGGAGATCTCCGAAACGGAGTTCGCCCGAGTCTCGTAACGCTCCCGAAAACTTGTAGCCGCAGATCGGTGTGCCTAGTTTCGCGAGGCCCTTCGGTGCGATGCACGTACCGAGGTAAATCAAACAATCTCGCTCGAAGACCTCCATCGCGGCACGGGGATGAACCGACGCGAGCACGCCGAGATGCGGCATCATGAAGATGCTGTCCTTCGCCAGCCGCGTGATCCCCTCCGGCTCGAAGGCGTCGATCAGCATCATCGCCGTCTGCTCCATGCGCGGGGCGTGAGACAGCACGCCGCCCGATGCCACGAGCAGATCGAGAGCCATGTTGTTGACGATCGACCGGTCGCCCGTGTTCTGTCCGAACGTGTCGCCGATCGACCGCTGCTGCTGCATTCCCGCCAGCGTTGTCGCGAACTGCTTGTGTTGGATGTACGAGAGCCGCAGCGCCTCGCGCGCAACCGCCTGCTCGAACATCAGCGCCTCCAGTGTCTGCGGAATCGTCGTCGGGCGAATCATTTTGTTCTTCACGCGGTTTCTCAGTTCCCGCTCGTCGCTGTCATACGGCACCCAGCGCAGGATCATCGGCAGCGTCGCTTCGGCGAGGACGTTCGAGATCGAATAGCTCATCCCGAGGTTCGCACTCACGGTGCGATTGAACACGCCGCCAAACACGCTGAAGACGTCGGTCGTCGCGCCGCCGATATCGACTCCGACGGCGTTGATTCCCTGCAACTCGGCGATCGTTTTGAGGATGTCGCCCACCGCGCCGGGGGTCGGCATGATGGGAGCATCGGCCCACGAGATCAGCCTGTCGTAGCCGGGGGCATGCGCCATGACGTGTTCGAGAAACAGATCGTGAACGCGGTCGCGAGCCGGTGCGAGGTTCTCCCGCTCCAGCACGGGACGCAGGTTCTCGACGATCGACAACGCACAGACATTCCCCAGCACGTCCTGCACGAGCGCCGCCGCATCGCGATTCCCCGCGTAGATCACCGGCATCTGGTACTGCCCGCCGAACCGGGGCTGCGGCTTCGCGGGGGCGATCAGTTCCGCAAGCTGGACGACGTGAGACTTCGTCCCGCCATCGGTGCCTCCCGCGAGCAGGATCATGTCGGGACGCAGTTCGCGAATCCGCTGAATCTGCTCGAACGGCTTCCGCTTGTCGTTGGAGGCGAGCGTCTCCATCACGATCGCGCCGGCCCCGAGCGCCGCCCGCTCGGCACTGGCCGCCGACATCTGCCTCACCACCCCCGCGACCAGCATTTGCAGGCCACCCCCTGCGCTGGACGTGGAAATGTAGATGTCGCAACCATCCTTGCCACGAGCGGGCCGAACAAGCTGCCCGTGCTCATCGACCAGCCGCCGCCCGGACAACTCACCCACTTCGGTCGCCGCATTCGTGACCCCGACAGTGACATCGGCCGCCGGTTCCTCCACCGTCGTCGGCGCTTCGCCCCGGTACGTCTGCCGGTACACGCCATCAACCTTCTCGATCAAGATGGCTTTCGTCGTCGTGCTGCCACAGTCGGTGGCAAGGATCACGTTGAGCGAATCGGGATCAACCATGAAATCCTCAATGAACAGGACGCCGGGCAACGTTCTTCTCTGTGTCCTCTGTGACTCTGTGTTTCACAATTCCTAAGTCAGGAAAGGCGGTAAACACAGAGCCACAGAGATCACAGAGGTGAAAAACGACCATTTGAGACGACAGAGATTATGCCAGCGGGCAGACGAGAGTTTCGTGACTTCATTGCTCACAGCTCATCGCTTCCAACCGCGTCGCAATGTACTCGACCGCCCCACGCTTCTCCAAGAACCCGGCAAACTCGCGCACGCCGACCGGATCGAGGACCGCACCCAGGAACGGTTCAAAGAACCTCAGCGACTGCCCGGCCAGATAACTGAGCGGCGCGGATGAATCGAGCACCATCTGCGCCGGCAACGTCATCCCCCGCCGCGCGATCTCCCGGCAAACCGCATCAATCGCCGCCGCTTGAGCAGCCGATGGCTCAACCGGTCCGGACGGTTCAACGGCAAAGGCGTGTTTGAGCCAGTTCCACCTCATGACTGCTGAACCCTCTTTCAGTGCCGTGCGCCGTTGTGTTTCTTCGTTTGGAGGTGGAACGCCAGCAAAGCTGACCGATACCAATCATGGACGGGAGGCAACTTCTTCGCAACGACATTTGGCCACGCACAAGCCACGTTGCCACGCTAGAATGGCGTGCGTCTGAAACGTGCCGCTCAGAAAATGGAAGGGTTTCACATGTCCCTGCTCGAAGCTGCCCGAATCGACCGTCAAGCCCTCTCGGTGGGATCGTTCGACTCGGACGATCAAGGCCAATACTGGCGAGGTCAATCTCACGAAGCGCGATTGGACGCGATCGAATTCATGCGGCAAGTGGTCTTCGCCTATGATCCGGCTACCGAACGACTTCAAAGACTTCTTGAAATTGTGCGACCGCCACGCGGTTGAGTACGTCATCGTGGGCGGCTATGCGGTGGGCTTTCACGGCCACCCCCGCGCCACGGGAGACCTCGACGTGTTCGCGGCACGCACCCCCGAGAACGCCCGGCGGCTCGTCGAAGTCTTCCGTGAGTTCGGCTTCGATTCACTGGAAATCACCGCCGAGTTGTTTCTCGAACCGAAGGCCATCGTGCGAATCGGTGTCCCTCCGCTTCGGCTGGAGGTCTTCAACACCATCTCCGGCGTCACGTTCGACGAGTGCTTGCCGTTTGCAGTCGCTAACTGGTGGTCATAGTGACACGGGGGCTTTTCTTGTCCCCTCGCCCCGGCTCTGCGGGGAGAGGGTTAGGGTGAGGGGCGAGCCGAAGCAGAAGAACCCCTCACCCTGGCCCTCTCCCCTCCAAGGCGAGGGGCGAGGGGACAAGAAATGACCACCAATTAGCGACTGCACCCGTGCTTGCCGTTTGCCATCGAAATCGTCTACGACGGAACCCCCGTCCGATTCATTGGCCTCAATCAACTGCTCGAAAACAAGCGAGCCGCCGGCCGGTTGAAAGATTTGGCTGATGTCGAGGCGCTCACGCAGACTCAAACGCCGTAACCGAGCAACGGGGTGGCTGGGATCGAGTCTTCGAGCTCCCAGCCTTCTAGTGTTCACAGACATTCTGGGGGCGGTAAAGCACCGACCCCAGCCACCCAGCCGTGTCGGATTGGATGGCTGGGATCGAGTCTTCGACCTCCCATGATCGCAGACATTCTGGGACGGTGAAGCACCGACCCTGCTACGCCGCTGAAGACATGCGTGTCACGCATCCAACGAAGTGCCATTGCATCAATCAGAAACTGATTTGTATTCCGCCACAGTTTTGCGAATCGCCTCGATTAGAAAGGTTGTCGCCGAGTTGATCCCATCTTTGACGTTCTGCGCCTTTGGCAAGTAAAGGCAAAGTTCAGTTGGCTTGAGAATCTCCGGGAGACGGATTTCTGATATGGAATCTGCTGGAAAAAGTGCTGATTCCCCGAAGATGTCTTGATGCGCGAAGGCGACTCCAAATCCTTGGCGAACCCAACTACGCCGTTGCGCAGCCTGCGGAAGTTTCACGCGACGGCCAGTTGTCGGCGTGGGCAAGATTCTTTCCTCAAGTTGAGGCATCACACTTCGCGGCGGAATGATTACCGTAAGTTCTTGCAAGACTGCTTGAAGTTCAGGGATGGAATCACATCCATTCTTCGACCAGCGTACGAGTTGGTTCTTGATGTCGTCGGATGGGTATGTGGCCTGCGGATTAAAAATGAGAACACGATCAAGCTTGCAAAGCGGCTCGAACTCGCAAAGTTCTTGAGGCGGTGCGCCTGGCGCAATTGCAAAGCTGGTCCAGCCGGTTTGGACGAAACGCTCCAATTCAAACGGCTCACCATCGACGACCTTGAGATCCACGCGACTCATTGATTTCAAGTCGAGGAACGCTGATTTTCGCATGATCGCCGGAAGCAGATTGCTCGTGAGGCTATTGGTCATTCCAATCCGTACCCGCCGCCGCACCCCCTCACGACCCGCACCAGTTTTAATGAAGTCATCAACCTCATCCAGCCAAGCAGCGATCTTCATGCAGACAGTTCTTGCTGGAACCGTAAGCGTCGAGGGTTCTTGCGTTGAGTCGAGAAGCGAGGCGAGGCCAATTTTTTCCGCGTGCTTTCTCAACCATTGGGTGATGTTTTTCGTTGGATGGACCCCAAGGTTGTTCAGCGCAATTGACAAATCTACAAGACTCAACCCATGTGGGTGTTCTTCAAAGATGCGATACAGCGTGCGGTAGACCTCCAAGTCACCGAGCTTCAGCTTATCGAGTCTTGCATCCATCGTCGGCCTTTCTTGTACCACCGTGGTATGGAATCACGAGTTACTCGTCGAGTTGATAGCACCGCGTGATGAAGTGCAACGATCGGCATCACGAAAGTCTTCTTTTTTTCTGAGATGGCCAGAACCATTTGAAAAGGACTGACATT
>JAYVOX010000482.1:0-4963 GCA_043757695.1 Schlesneria sp. | reverse complement strand
CCAAAGAACGACCAAGCCCCTCGCAAACACTTGTTCACAAGGGGCTTGAGACTCAAGGCTCCGGTCGGAGTCGAACCGACGATGACGGATTTGCAATCCGGCACAGCGTCTGAGCGACAACAATTTGAAGCCTGAAAACATGATGTTTTCGCATTTCTTTCGTTTCCGGTACTCTAAAACTGACACCTGTTCTGACACCTAAGGGGAGAAAAGAGGAGTCATGTTGACACAGAAACCGGCGAAACCTTACGACGATTTTCCGCTCTTTCCGCACGCCACAAAACGGTGGGCTAAGAAGATCAAAGGGAAGACGCATTACTTCGGACCGTGGAGCGATCCTCAAGCGGCGATGGCACGGTACTTGGCCGAACGGGACGACCTGCAAGCTGGTCGGGTTCCGAGGGCGGTACTCAACAACGGCAACGGGCCAGCGATTCGCGACCTGTGTAACAGTTTTCTGACATCGAAGAAACTGCTCGTCGAGAACAACGAACTCTCGGCTCGCCAGTTCGCCGACTACTTCGGGATTTGCGAACGGCTGGTCGATACGTTCGGCCGGGAACGGCTCGTGAGCGATCTGCGGAGCGAAGACTTTGACAAGCTGCGGGCAAAGTTGGCCAGAGGGACCAAGATCAAGTCGGTGGGAGTCGTGACACTCGCCAACTTGGTTCGGCTCAGCCGCATCGTCTTCAAGTTCGGATTCGACTCTGATCTGATTGACAAGCCGGTCAAGTTCGGCCCCGGCTTCAAGGCCCCGGCGAAGAAACTACTTCGGGCGGATCGACACGCTCGTCCGTTGCGGATGCTGGAAGCCGAACAACTGCGGACGATCATCACGGCGGCGAATCCGCCGATGAAGGCGATGGTGTTGCTCGGCATCAACTGCGGCTTCGGCAATACGGACTGTGCCAAGCTCCCGCACACGGCCATCGACCTCGACGGTGGATGGATCACTTTCCCGAGGCCCAAGACCGCCGTCTTGCGACGCTGCCCGCTCTGGCCGGAGACCGTCAAGGCGTTGCGCGACACCTTGGACAAGCGACCACAACCAAAGCGGGAAGAGTTTGCCGGGTTGGTGTTTCTCACAAAATCCGGCCGTCCCTACGTTCGGTCGGGCAGCGTCGGCAACGGGATTGATGGGCTGGGGGCCGAATTCGCGAGGTTGCTCAAACGGCTGGAGTTGAATCGGGATCGGCTCGGTTTTTACGCGCTGAGGCACACGTTCGAGACCATTGCGGGGGCGAGTCGTGACCAGATTGCGACATCGGCCATCATGGGACACGCGCCCCATGCAGGCGACATGGCCAGCGTCTACCGTGAGCGAATCGACGACGACCGTTTGAAAGCCGTGGCCGATCACGTGAGACACTGGCTCTGGCCGGAGACGATCACGACGACCGCCACAACGAAGACCGAGTAGGCAATCGCACAACGAGACCGGGCTAGGCTGATCCCCGAACGTCGGAAGTTCCACCGACTGCCCGTGTCTCTTTTCAATCGGAACAACGTCACCAAACGGAACGGGTGGCAACATGGCGAAGACACCGGATGAGACGAGTTATGCGTTTCGGGAACTTGCGAGAGAGTTGGACAGCCTGTTGAATTGGGCGGTAGAACCGTGGCCAAATCCGCTCGACGACAATTGGTTGGAAGGGACCAAGCGAGGCATTCGCCACGCGGCACGAGTCGCTCGAAATGCCACGCGAGACCGAGTGATTGCTGACAAGGTATTCGCGGCCAATTGCAAGGGCGTCGAGTTCGCGCGACTGCTCTGCGACCGTCCGAAACTATCGACGATCCCGGTGGAAGAATGGACGGTCCCGAAGTATCGACTGCTGTTCGATGACCTTGCCGCGCTGGCGAGAGAGTTCCACAGGCTGGGGGAGGAAGGCATCGAAGCCGCCAGTGCGCAACCCGTCGCCTCGGCGTCAGCGGCTGACGAGAAGCCCAAGCCGGGAAAGCCTCGCACAACCAAGTCGCAGAAGCCTACGGTCAAGCAGGGCAACAATCCCCAAATCACGATTGAGGGCGAACCCTATTTGTTGAGCTACGAGCAAGCTCACTGGCTCGATGCGCTGATCGACGCAGGCGACTGGATGAGCGACCGGAAATACAACCGCGACAACAACACTCCGAACTCGCGACCGGATCGACTGAGAAAAGACCTGCCCGCCGAAGTGCTCGCCCATATCACGACCACGAACATCGGCTCGCGCTGGCTCTGACGCACGTGCGTCAAACATGATCCGTATCTGTGCCACGCCTCGAAATGAATGATGCGACCAAGCTTGGTTCGCACACCTTCGGAGGCAATCAATGGCAACAGCAACAGCAGTACGACCACCTACGCTGGTCGTCTATCTCGCACCGAGCGACATCGCCCGCAGTCGCGGCATCAGCGTGCTGAAGGTGCTTGGGTGGATCAAGAGCGGCGAGCTCATCGCGACCAATTACGCGACCTCGCAATCGGGCAAGCTCCCGCGCTGGCGCATCAGTCCCGCCGATTTGGAGGCGTTCGACTCGGCGAGAGCCGCAGTACCTCGACCAGTCGCGACGCGCCGGAAGCAACGCGCACGCGGTCACGTCGTCGAGTTCTTCTAAGCCGTTCCACCAACAAAAAAGCCCGGCGGCTGGCAGGCCGATCCGGGCGAATCAACAGGAGTCGAAAATTATGACCACGGACGACCCCAGCGGCAAGACGCCACAAAACAATCTCGACCTCGCCAGCGTCATGCGGCTTGTCGGCGAGGCTCACGCGACGATCCGGCACCACGCTGCCGAAATCATCAGTCTGTCGATGGCCATCGGTGACGTGGACGCGGCGCTCCGGATCAGCATCGCAGAGCGATCTATCGACGAGATGCAACACTTGCTCTCAGCGGCGCGACGGCTGGCGACGCTGCTGGACGGATCGGCGGTGTCGCGATGAACGCCAAAGAACGACATGCCGAGCGGATGACCAAGCTCACTCGTGACATCGGAAACGACGCCGATGAGGACGTGCTGGCGGATGACCGTGACGCAACCGATGAGCGCCCCGAGACACTCGCAGACGATGCCGCCGACTCCGAGGCGGATGATACAGGCGAGGATGACGATAACGCAGATGTGAGTGATGCGGACGAAACGGGCGAGACATCCGAAACGGATTCAACACTGGATGGCGTTCCATCGGCCGTGGATACGGAATCGAAAGCTCTGGTTGCGGCGGAGGCCGATGACGACCCGCATCGACTTGGACGCCTGTATCTCGACCACTTCGGTCGAACAGAAAATGGCGACCCGACAATTGCATACTATCGTGGTGAGGTCTTTCGATGGAGCAACTCTCTCAACTCGTATGAGCCAGTCACCGACTCTGAGATATGCGGCGAGATCACCAAATCGGCGAAGGTTCAACTTGATGCGAGTGCGGCAATTCGTCTCCGGCTGCATCTCGCCAGTGGAAGTGACGACAAGCCGCCGACGACAAAGAAAGTCACGAGATCGCTCGTCGGTAATGTGATGAACGTCATTGAGTCGATGACCGGCTTGCCATCGAAGCAGAATCAACCGTTTTGGCTGAACAACGACGAACCGCCGTTCGATGCAAACGAGATACTCGTCGCAAGAAATGGTTTGGTTCACCTGCCTTCGCTTGGTACTGACAGGCCATCGTTGCTGCCGCCGACGCCTCTGTTCTTCTCGACCAACTCACTCGGTTGTCCGTTTGACCCGCAAGCTACGTGTCCCGAGTGGATGCGATTCCTCGAAACGGTGTGGGGCGACGACGAGCAAAGTATCGACACCCTGGGCGAATGGTGTGGATATCAACTGCTGCCGGACGTGCGGCATCACAAGATTCTGCTCGCCGTCGGCCCGCCACGATCTGGCAAGGGCACCATCGGCCGAGTCTTGAAGTTGCTGCTCGGTCAAGGCTCCGTGGCGAATCCGACAATGAGCAGTCTCGCTGGTCCGTTCGGGTTGTGGCCACTTCTGAACAAAATGGCGGCGATCATTTCCGACGCCAGATTGTCGGATCGCCATGTCGATTCGACGGCGATCTTGGAGCGGCTGCTCAGCATCAGCGGCGGCGATCCGCAGAACATCGACCGGAAATGTCTGCCTACACTGACTGCGGTTTCGATGCCGGTGCGATTCACGATTTTGACGAACGAAATCCCGAGGCTCACAGATGCGTCTGGTGCGATTGCGAGTCGGTTCCTCATCCTGCAAATGACGAGGACGTTTCTCGGAAAAGAGGATAAGGAACTCGACCGCAAACTGGCAGGTGAGTTGAGCGGAATCCTGAACTGGTCGATCCGTGGTTGGCAGCGACTTAAGGAGCGAGGCTGGTTCGTGCAACCGGAGTCGGGTGGGGACGTGTTGAAGGAACTCCGCGACATCGCCTCGCCCGTGGGAATGTTCGTCCGTGAAGTCTGTGCTGTCGGACCGGAATGGTCTGTGGACGTGACCGACATTTATTCGGCTTGGTGCGACTGGTGCCGACAACATGGACGTGACCACACAGGTACAGAACAGACTTTTGGTAAGGACTTGCGGGCAGCGATTCCCGGCCTATCTGTCGCGAGGCCGCGCACCAATGGGGACAGAGTTCGGCACTACAACGGAGTCGGATTCAACCCGGAAGTGGTCCGCGTAAATTCAGAGATCAGCGAACCGCATTGGGAGAATGCGAGTTGGTCGCCATGACAGATAAGCGGCTGGTCCGCGTAGTGGTCCGCATTGGTCCGCACATTTTTTTCGTGTGGTCCGCGTAGCACATGCAGTTTTCTAGCTCGAAAACACCACTGGTCCGCATTGGTCCGCGTAGCTGCAACAACTGTCCTCACGGAAAAATAATGATGGAAGTGATGACGCATATTGATAAGGCGCGCAATGGGGTGGGACGCGGACCAACGCGGACCAGTCTCGTTCCAAAGCTCGTCGAGTGGCCTGCGGAAGATGACGCCCCAACGGATGA
>JAYVOX010000481.1:0-4967 GCA_043757695.1 Schlesneria sp. | reverse complement strand
AGGATGGACGCCTCGTCCGTCCGAGTTGCCGCTGGCTGTGACGGACGGACGAGGCGTCCATCCTACGACTGGGTATGCCCGTACTTGCCGCTCGCCTTGCCACCGTTGCTCACGCTGCCGGTGGCTGTTGAGTGCCGCTGAATTCTCATCGCACATTACAACCAGCAAGGTTCCTGCGGATTGCCCGAGCGGATTCGATTTGAGATTCTCTCAGCCAGCAGGCTCTTCGTTCGCGGCATGACCGTCATGATGAGAACCAGCTTCATGGCTCCTCTGACTCGGCGAGTCTGCCAGCGCGCCGCAATTGATTCACGACAGCGAATTCAGCCGGACGAAATTCGAGAGACACACTTTTGTGCTGCTCGCTTCGGCGAGAACTTCCTCCGCCCGACATGAGGTTGGAACGAGAACCATGTTGATCTCATCTGCTACCCGTTTGAATAGTCGTTCTACGATTTCCGCGTCCTGTTTCGAGGCGGCAGTCACGCCACCGCCTCTCATTTTGGACGGCCTCACTGAGTCGTTCGTTGTCGATGTCGATGACGCGCGAATTGGATCGAGTTTGGTGTGCGAACTGCAATTGTCCGACGGACCGGCCCTCCATTCGATCGTTCGCCGCCAAGGCGAAGTGACTTGGATCGAAGCGGTTGATGAGGCGATCTTGATTGTCAACGGACAGGCTCGGCGACGCATCGCGCTGCGCGCGGGTGACGTGCTGGAGGTCAATGGCGTCACGTACACCGTTCGGTTTGGCTTGCCGATGGAA
Organism: Schlesneria sp.; assembly: GCA_043757695.1. Classification (GTDB taxonomy): domain Bacteria; phylum Planctomycetota; class Planctomycetia; order Planctomycetales; family Planctomycetaceae; genus Schlesneria. The sequence continues at coordinate 4,201 of JAYVOX010000481.1, read as the reverse complement.
GACGATGAGACGGCGAGCCTGATCGAAGACTTAACATTGATGACCGCCGAGGAGTTGTGTGATTGCATCGTGGCGGAGCAGGCGATGGTGGATGAATTTGCTGCCGAACAGCAGGCGGGACTAAAGAACCTCGTCGCAGCCATCGAGGCCACGCATGAGGCTGAGCAGCCATCGGACGTACTCCCGATGGAAGCCCTTCCCGCGCATCGCGCGGTCCCATCGGTGGAGGATTGCGAACGGCTGCTCGACCAGATTCGCGAACTGTCCGAACTGATGAACGGGCGCACGGAAGAACTCGACGATTGTGAGAGCGAACTGATCGCCGCCACGGCCCTGCTGGAAGAGGCTCAAGAGCGAGTCTCTCATCAGATTGAAGGGCTGCTCGATCAGTTGCAGGGACCGATCATCGAGAGCGAGTTGCGAGCGAGTGCGTAGGCCAGTGACGGACGCAGAACGCTGAGGCCGTCTCACGACCTGCCACTCACGAAGGGGAGCGGAGAAAGTACGCCTCAGCCTCTCCCCCCCTTGAAGCCGGGACGAGGGGACAAGCCCATGCTCACACGCCTCGAAACCGCTTTCATTCGGTGAAACCGCTCACGTTCCTTGAAACAGCAGCGGCAGGAGTTCGCAGCCGCGATCGAGGCAAATTGCGGATGCGGCGGCAGTAGGTTCGTCATAAGTCGTGGCTGTGTCCGCAAGAATATCGCTGCCGCACATTGCGAATGGGACGTAGCCGTGGCTGTGAGTCTTCGTTCGCAGGAACGTTGGATGATCGGGACAGACGAGTAACCGATAGTCACCTAGGGACTGCATGTACTCGTGCAACGGCCCGACGATATGGCGGTCGATATTTTCGAGAGCTTTCACTTTTTCGTCGGCTCGCCCTTCGTGTGAGGCTTCATCGGTTGCTTCGACGTGGACGACGATGAAGTCGGTCACGTCGTCTTTCAGGGCTTGAACGGCCGCCCGTCCCTTCGCCGCATAGTCGGTGTCGAGATAGCCGGTCGCACCGGCGACTTCGATCACGCTCCAACCGAGCAGTCGGCCGAGACCGCGCAGCAGATCGACAGCAGTGATGACGGCACCGCGCTTGCCGAAGCGTTCGAGGAACGGCTTGAGAGCTGGGCGTTGACCTTGTCCCCACAGCCAGCACTGTGTCGCGGTGTGACAGCCCGTCGCAGCCCGCTGTTGGTTTTCGAGCGACGCCGCGAACAGCGGTTTGCTCCGCTCCATCAACTCACGCAGCAGGTCGGCTCCGGGACCGTGTGGCAAGTGTGGTTCGATGAGCTGATCGGTGATGTCGTGCGGCGGAGTCGTTTGAGTCGCTGCGCTGAAGGGTGCCGCCGTACCGCGCGCCCGATAGACGAGCAGATTGCGGTAGCTGACACCAGCGTAGAACTTCCAATGCTCACTACCACATTGATCGCGTTGCAGGGCTTCGACCAACGTCTTACCGAGCGCGTTCGGAATCTGTTCGGCAGTGAAGCTGGTCATGCGACCGTCGGTCACGGTGACGAGGTTGCAGCGGATGCACCAGTCGAGTTCCCCGAGTGCGATTCCCCGTGCGGCCGCTTCGAGCGGAGCGCGGCCCGTGTGGTATTCGAGCGGGTCGTACCCGAAGAGGCTCATCGTTCCAACATCGCTTCCCGAAGGCATCGACGCGGGAACGTGATCGGCGCGACCCGTCAGGCCGAGCCGCGCGACGGCGTCCATGTGAGGAATGTGGGCGGCTTGAAGAGGAGTCTTACCGCCGAGTGACGCTTGAGGTTCGTCGGCAACACCATCGGGAATGACGAGGGCAAATTTCATGAGAGTGACTGCTGATTGTGGGCGGTGGGCCGTGAGAGGTATGGCAAAAAGGGGGCTTCATCCGGCGGATCGTCTTTTAGCGTAGGCCACCGTTTGTGTCGATTCGTCGGAAACGAGAAGAGTCGCGCGAGGTGTTCGTGTCGCGTTCAGTCTCGTCAGTGAAGAGACTCGGCACCACTGGTGGGATCGGTTATCTTCGGGTCGAACTGTGGCAGGACCATCGAATCGTCTGCCGCCAGTTGTCGTTGGGCCGGCCGTTCGGTCCTCGGATACCATCACTCGCTTCGCCGATACACCATGAATCACTCCTGGATCGCCGACCGGATGCACCAGATCGATGCGTCTGGCATTCGCAAGATTTTTGACCTCGCTACCAAGATGAAGAACCCGATTAACCTCGGGATCGGGCAGCCCCATTTCGACACGCCCGAGTCGGTCAAGCGGGCTTTGTGCGATGCCGTGATGGCGGGCAAGAACGTGTATAGCTCGACGCAGGGGATCGCGCCGCTGTGCGAGGCACTCCAGTCGCGAGTGACCACCGAGTTGGAACATTCGGACAGACAAGTCTTCGTCACCAGTGGCACGAGCGGCGGGTTGATGCTCGCACTGTCGGTCCTCGTCAATCCGGGCGACGAAGTGATCGCGTTCGACCCGTGGTTCGTGATGTACAAGCACTTGGTGACGCTGGCGGGTGGAACGTGCGTGCAGATCGACACGTACCCGGACTTTGGCATCGACCTCAACCAGGTCCGAGATGCGATCACTCCGAAGACGAAGGCGATCCTCTGCAACAGCCCCTGCAATCCAACCGGCTATGTCGCGACGGAAGCGGAACTGAAAGGTCTCGCCGAACTCGCGGCTGAGAAAAACATCTGCCTCATCAGCGACGAGATCTATCGCGTCTTCTGCTACGACCGACCGTTCGTCAGTCCGGCGAAGTGGAACGAACGAACGCTGGTGATCGACGGCTTCAGCAAGTCACACTCGATGACCGGCCTGCGACTCGGCTTCGCACACGGTCCGGCCGACGTGATTCAACAGATGATCAAATTGCAGCAGTTCACGTTTGTCTGCGCTCCTCAACCGGTGCAGTGGGCGGGATTGGCGGCACTCGATTGCGATGTCTCCGACCGCGTGGCCGACTACGCGCAGAAACGCCAGTATTTACTGAGCGAACTGAGCGGCCTGTACGACATTCGAGCCAGCGGCGGCGCGTTCTATCTGTTCATCAAAGCACCGTGGGGAACCGCCAGCGAATTTGTGGCGAAGGCGATCGAGAACGAACTACTCCTCATTCCCGGCAACGTCTTCAGCCAACAAGACACTCACTTCCGCCTCAGCTTCGCCGCCGAAGACAGCACACTCGAACGAGGCGTAGAAGTGTTGAAGCGGCTCGCTCACTTATGAAGCCTAGCGTTGAGCCACGACAGCGATCTTTCGGGAATCTGGTGCGAACATGATGGAGCCGGGCGTCCTCAATTAGGGCAGGGCCAGCGCTCACTAAATCGTTGATCCTGTGAGTATTTGGACGAGGAAATTGTCGTTCCAGCCGCAACTGCTGCGTTTCATGGCGAGGCTGATCTTGGCTGGGTGCTGCTTTAATAGTGATCACGTGAAGCGATTAATCCACGCGAAGTTTTCGCGCAGGTGGCGGATGCGGGAGTCGTCTTCGCGGCGGGTGGCACGCCCTGAAGCTTTGTGAAGGGCGTGGACTGACGCTGAACTACTCCTCACAAGACCTGCCCATCGAAGACTCTGGGCGTGCCACCCGAACGAACGAAAGATACGTTGGCTTATGGCCAGAGAGCCCGATAGAGAGAGTCAACCTCTTCTGGGGAATTGTGATATTCGAGGTGTCTCCATACAGCGAGGAAATCACTGCGTTTTATAATTTGCGGCAGTAACGCAGCCCGTGTTGGGGTGTCAATCAAATGCTCACAGAATCCATACGCAGCAGCAGTTCGGACATGGTCGTTGTTATGGTTTAGGCACCATTCACAGTATTGCCAAATTCTCAACAACAACGGAATCGGAGGTGTCTCTGCAAGACATAGTTTCGCAAACGTCGTGTTGAGCTTTATCCAAAGCATCATTGGGCCGTCTACGTCCTTAGATGCAATGAGTTTTTGGAACTCAGGGAGTCTCTCTAATGCTTCTCGACGCCAGCGACTCATATTCATAAACCCAAACAGTGGGCGCGTTCGGCCGTCAGTCGTTACGGTTTTTGGACAAGCGGCCGTGGAGGACGAGGGCGAGCAGCAGGACGATCCCCAGTAGGAATGGGCGGAGGAGGTCGAACTGCGTGACCCAGCTAGCCTGCAACCAGCTCTGTTTCCAGGCGAGCGGCAACGACGATTGCTTGATGAGTCGTTCGACGTTTGTCAGGTCAAGG
>JAYVOX010000480.1:0-4988 GCA_043757695.1 Schlesneria sp. | reverse complement strand
AACAACACCGCACCACTATCAATGCCGCCCGAGAAGAGCACACCAATCGGCTCACGCGGGCCGACGTGATCGAGCCAGAGGTTGAGTTCGTTCGCGAGTGCCCCGATGTACAAGGCCCCGATCTCACCGAGGTTCGTACCGAGCTGATTGCGTTGCGGATCGAAGAACCTCGTGTAGGTGGGACTCGGGTCGGGACAGCCGAGCAGTGCGAGTTCCGTCAGATGATGGGCGGGCACCATCCGCGTGTAGCTCGGATGGAACTGACCGTCGAGTCCTTCCGTCCTCAACCAATCGCGAATGGCATCAATTCGCTCGGCGATCACCAACACTGGCCCCGCATGTTGCTTGGCGATGAAGTACCGCAGCGGCCTCCCGATCGAACGAACCATCCGCACGATCTTGCCCGTCTTGTGAATCAACGCAAACTGCCCGTCGATCCCTCGAACTTGAGCCGGGTCGCCCGAAGCGACGCGCGCGAGAGCCTCGTCGCCAGTCATGTTGAGAAACACGTTGCCGCTCGGATCAACGAGGTTAATGAGTCGCTCGATCAGTTGGACGGATTGCATCAGTAAACTTTCCTGCGGAGATGAAGCACGCAATGGCAGCCAAAGCATTGCCAACAGAAGACCATCGACGGCGAACTACGGCTTCATAACGAATTCCGTTGGAACACGAGTCGTCGCCACGGCAACGTCGCACCCTGCGTAGGAGCGATTCCGCTCAATCCGCAGAAACCGATGAGACGAGGATTTTCGACGAGATATACCTCACTCGGGCTGAAGTGAGACGTAGCTGCACCTCGCCAGAGTGCGGGCTGGACGCTCAAATAACCACGTTCTGGCGAAACGTGGCGACATTCAAATGTCTCACTTTGGGCCGTGCGAAGTCTATCACACAGCGCGGACGAGTCGATCAAGTCCCTCGCGAAGTGAGCGGAACGAAAGTAACGTGGGACCATCCCTCGGATCACAGTGTCGCGTCTTGTGATCTGCCGGAATGGACTCCCCTTGCAGGCTGATTGGAGAAAGCAGAACACCATGTCGGACAACACTGATTCGGTTCCCACGGACGTTGCCTCCCCTGATCGCAATCCGGTGGCTGTGAACGAATCGCCGATGCACCGCAAGTACACGCCCGAGGAATGGCTCGCGACGGTTTATCAGGGGGACGACGCGAAACAACTGACGGTGCGATCGGTCGTCACGGGGATGCTGATCGGCGGTGTGATGTCGATCTCCAACCTGTATGTCGGCTTGAAGACCGGCTGGGGATTGGGTGTCACGATCACGGCCTGCATCATCGCGTATGCCGTGTTCAACATTCTGGAAAAGATCATCCCGGCCTATCGCAAGGAGCCGTTCACGATCCTGGAAAACTACACGATGTCGAGCGCCGCGAGCGCCGCCGGGTACATGGCGTCGGCCGGTTTGGTGTCGGCGATCCCCGCGCTCTATCTCGTCACCGGTCGGCAGTTGTTGTGGTGGGAGATGATGGCGTGGTTGTGTGCCGTCTCGCTGCTGGGCGTCTTCATGGCGATCCCGCTCAAGCGACAGCTCATCAACGAAGAGGGCCTGCCGTTTCCCTCGGGGATCGCGACGGCCGAGACTCTGAAATCGATGCACTCGTCGGGCGCGGAGGCTCTCGGCAAGGCGCGAGCCTTGTTCGCGGCCGGACTGGCGGGTGCGTTCGTGGCCTTCTGGCGCGACGGCTTCGCGCCACTGCTCGGCTGGCTGTCGGACAAGTTGCAGTTCGTCGCGTTGAAGACGTTCGGAGAAGCGGCGGCGTTTCCCAGCGCGATCCCGCTGTTCCCCGGTGCGGTGGGAGGCGGGCTGCTAAAGAAGTACACGATCGGCATGGAAGGCTCGCTGATTATGTTGGCGGCGGGAGCCATCATGGGGATTCGTGTCGGCATCTCGTTGCTGGTCGGTGCGTTCCTCTACTTCGGAGTCATCGGCTACTTCCTGTTGGAGAACGACATCGTCCAGCCGGGCTATCGCGGCATCGTCTCGTGGACGCTCTGGCCGGCGACGGGAATGATGGTCGCGTCGGGACTGCTCTCATTCGCGTTTCGCTGGCGGACGGTGTTGAAGGCGTTCGGTGGATTGAGCCGCATCTTCGGGAAGTCGGCGGGCGGCGAAGTCGATCCGCTTGATCGAGTCGAAGTTCCCGGCTCGTGGTTTCTGATTGGGACGCTCGTGTCGGGAACGGCCTGCGTGGTGTTGGGCGACCTGCTGTTCGGCATTCACTGGTGGATGGGGATCATTGCGGTGCTCGTCACGTTCCTGTTGTCGATCGTCGCCGCACGGGCCACCGGTGAGACCGACATCACGCCGATCGGTGCGATGGGCAAGATCACTCAGTTGCTCTACGCGGTCATCACGCCGCGCGCCATCGCCGATCACTTCATCACCACGAACCTGATGACCGCGTCGATCACGGCCGGGGCCGCTTCGCACTCCGCCGACCTGCTGACCGATTTGAAGTCGGGCTATCTGTTGGGAGGCAATCCTCGCAAGCAGACGTTGTCGCAACTGTTCGGTGTTCTGGCCGGGACGCTGGTCTGCGTGCCGGTCTATTGCCTGATCGTGAAGCCCGAAGACCTCGGCACGGAAAAGCTCCCCGCTCCGTCCGCCAAGGTCTGGCAGGGCGTGGCCGAGATGCTGGGAGAAGGGGTCGATAAGCTGCCGCAAGGGGCGCTGGTCGCGATGCTGATCGGCGGTGCGATCGGCATCGTGCTGGCTCTCCTCGAAGAGTTCGTCCCGAAGAAGCATCGCCATTGGATCCCCTCGGCGACGGGACTCGGGATCGCGGGAGTCATCCCGGCGTTCAATTCGATCGCCATGTTCCTCGGCGCGCTGGTCGCGTGGACTCTGTCGAAGCAGGCTCCCAAGCTCGACGAGAAATACACCGTCGCCGTCTCGTCAGGCTTGATCGCGGGCGAATCGCTGATGGCCGTCACGATCATGCTGTTTGGTGAAGGCCCACAACTTCTGAAGACGCTCTTCGGGATCGGGCGATAAGGCAAGCGGCAGGAAATGATTTACCCGTAGGATGGACGCCTCGTCCGTCCGAGTCCCCGCTGGTTGTGACGGGACGGACGAGGCGTTCATCCTACGACTGGGTATGCCATCACTTGCCGCTCGCCTAAGAGGAACTCAAACGTGGTGACGGGGCAGGATACCCGTGGTTCAGACAGCCGTCACGCCCCAGTTGCGGCGGGGTGTGGGCTGAATTCCGGCGGCTGGCTCGCAATCCGTTCGTCGCCCGCAGAGTTTGCCTGACGGGCATGACCGGGGGAACCTATCGCCGTCTGTCGCGTTCCGACTATTCGGCTTCGACGTTGTATCTGGCGCGGACGATACTTTGACGGCAAGTGACACGGATCGTCGCTGGCACGGAAGAGTCTTGATGGAGTCGGTCATAAAGGAGCTGTTCCGTCAGCGAGGACGGACGGTCTGTGTCGCTGCGCTGCTGGTGGCATGGCCATTCGGTTGCTCATCGACGCGGATCGCTCGCGTGGCGCAGAAGTCGCCGGTCGTGGTTGCCGCTGTTGAACGAGTCCCTGCACCCGAGGAAACGCTCGTTGGTCGGTCGAGTCTCTCGACAGGGTCGCGCGTCGATAGCGAATCGCGCACCGATGCGGGATTCCCCTCGCGCATCACTCAAGTCGTCGCCACCGACGAAGTGTCGAGTGAGCGTGCTGCGGAGCCAGTCACCTCAACGCCGCTCCCGACCAGCGAGGGGAGTACGTCGGGACGGTCCCGGCCAGTTTCCCGATCAACGCCGTCTATCAATGGTCGCGCGGTCCCGAGGAGGCTCTGCTGCGGATCGCCCTCAAGCATGGCAGCGGCATCAGTACGGAAGCGATGAAGGAAGGACAAGTGGTCGAGGTTGTGGCACCAACACCAGCTCCGGCGAAGTGACTACGGAGGATGGGCACTCTTGCCCGTCCGGTCTTCTCGCTGCTTGATGGCTGCGATCACACGGAAGTTGAAACAAAGCCGGACGGGCAAGAGTGCCCATCCTCCAACAGCCGTCCGTGGTTCCACGGTTTGCAGCGTGGATGGGGCGGCGCGATTCAGAAGTCGTCGCAGAGCCCGTTCATCTCACCGTCGGCGCGGTGGGCCAAGTTGCGGAGAACGCGGGCGTCGATGGTGTGGCTGAGAAACCTCACGTTGCCGTCGGCGAACACGGCTTGGAAACCGCCCATGTGCATACTGCTGAAGCCGCCGACGAATTCGCGGCCATCGCTCGGCTCGTTTGGTGGCTTTCGAGTGTGAAACAAAAAGTGACTCGGATGGGGCCGGTATCTCGCGTCGGAGTTGGTCTCGCTCCCCGGCAATCGCTCGACGACATTGCGCAGTGTGGCGCGAGTCCCCGACATCCAGCCGAGGTCCGTGCCCTGCTGTGAGATCACTTCGCCGACGAGCATCGTTGACGAGCCGCCGTCGGTGATCTGGTCGTGCCGGATGGAACTGTTGAGGAACAGCACGCCATTCTGCTTCACGTCGATCGGCGTCTCGAAATCGTTGTGGACGCCGCTGTAGTTGTTGTTCGCCGCGCCCGTCGATCCGAATGCTTGGCCCGCGTCCGACGGACAACGTAGCACGGTCAAAACCTGAGCGCGAGCGGGGAGGTTCACCGGCGAGTAAACGCTGCTGGTGAAGTCGATGTGCTGATAGACATTTCGCTGTTCGAGGAACGGCAGAATTTGAGCGATCCAGCTCATGTGATAGTCGGGCACCGCCTGCGGGTTGGACGGGACCGGGGGAGTCGCTTGCGCCATCAGTCCCGCTCCGAACTGAGGCGGGTTGGACCCCGGCTCCTTGCTCACAATGGGGCCGGTCGCGTTGGAGGTGCCCGGCGGAAGGACGCCATGCGCGTTCATGTAGTTGTTCAGCGCGAGGCCGATCTGCATGAGTTGGTTCTGGCACATTGTTCGTCGCGCTGCTTCACGAGCCTGCTGCACAGCGGGCAACAGCAACGCA
>JAYVOX010000479.1:0-4999 GCA_043757695.1 Schlesneria sp. | reverse complement strand
AGGATGGACGCCTCGTCCGTCCCGTCACAACCAGCGGGGACTCGGACGGACGAGGCGTCCATCCTACGGGTAAATCATTTCCTGCCGCTCGCCTTACGACCGTGATTGAACTGCCGACTCTGATCGGCGCTTCCTACTTCATCCGTGCCCCGGATTTGCCATCCGTGCGATTCCCTCGTTTCCAACTGAAGAGACCGCACGAATGCAAAGCCGGACCACGGATGAAGGCCATCGCCGATCAAGACGGAAGTGTTGGACCTCTGACGCCCAGTCCCCATGACACGATCGCGACCTGACGCGATCACACCGCCCGTAATTCCTGCGCCGGTCCTTAGTAGTCGGCGATTTGCTCTCCGCTCGCGCGAGTCCCGAGTGAGCGCCAAGTGCTGAGTGAGAGTTTTTGGTTGATCGCGCGGACGGCTCCGTCCATGAGGAGGACTTGGGCGATACCTGTGTGGTGGCTGCGAGAGGTGACTGCGGCGTAAGTGCGTTGTGTCTGGCTGGTCCCTTCGTAGCGGGTGTTGATGTCCACGTCTTAGGCGCGAACATCGACATGCAAGTAGAGGACGCGGGTGTTGGGAGCGAAGACCGTCGTGAAGCCGTTCTCGTGAACAGGTCCATCGCACCATTCCGTGTGACCCGCGTTGTTGTTCGGTGTGAGGACCGAGGGCGAAGTTGGCACCGGCGGCCAGAGTCGCCAGCCATACGGTTGACGTGGGGGGGCAAAGAACTAGGGTCGAGCGTATCGAAGAAAAACGGCTGATCGGTCCGCACTTCGGACGCACACAGAGTGTTGCTCAGTCCGTCGAGCGAGATCGAGCCGACGCGGTGTATCTCACGTCAATCAACTTGGCGGTGGCGAACGGAGTCGGCAAAGGGGCGAGCGGTGGCGGTGATTCCGACAGTGATGGTGGTTCGCCCGTCACTCTCTTCGGAACGGTCTCGCCCACCCGGCGCGGGACGAACGAGAACATTCAGAATTCCGGATTCTTTCCCGAGGTCTGGCTCGGTGCGGCGATGGATCAAGGCGTGATCAGCGCGCGAATCACGTGATGCGTCTCGTGCCACTACTCGAACTGTGTTCGACTCGTTTGTGTCTCTGAGTTGCGGTCCTGCCGTGATGTTTGATCGCCCAATCGCTACGCCGAATTCGCGTCGTCCCGCACACTGAACTCCAGCTTCCAACGGCCGCTGCCGCGCGTGCTGACGCACCAGAGTTCCAGCACGCCCAGTTCGGTGATCTTCGTGTGGAAGTTGACGGGGACGTAGTTGTCGTCGATGGCGTCGTCCTTCGGCAGCGTCGCTTCGAGCGAGTCGGTTTCGGCCAGCTCTTCGTCCGTCCAGCGTTGCAAGCGGACACCCTCGGAGTCGTCCTTGCGAGTCGATGAACTGAAAAACCGGAAGTGCGCGGGCTGCCCGACGATGAGGCCGATTGAATCCGACGGCACGTCGAGTTCGGTTCCCTCTTCCATGCCGAAAGGGACCACACACAAAGCACGCAGCGGACGCGGGGCACCGGGGATCGCGAGGCCCGCCGATTCGATGCCAACGTAGTACGACCGGGCCGCGCCGCCGCGAATCCTCACGCCCCCCTTGACCTTCGCCCAACCGTAGTACGCCGCGCCGCGCGCCACCGCGTAATCGAGATCGTGCGTCCCTTCTAGGGGCTGCGGTGAGGTCTCCGGAAACCAGCCTTTCAGCGTGTCGAGCAATCGCGTCCGCATGGCTTCCGCCTTGAAGACGCCGCCGTTGAAGAGGACGTGAGTCGGTCGAATCGGCTGGCCGTCGTCGGTCCCATGATTCTGCAGGAACGCGGCGAGATGCTTTGTCACGCCGGTGTCGGCTTCATATGGCAGGCCCAATTCCTGGAAGCCCGATGCCCGTTGTCGAGCCGGTCGATCGGCGACGCCGCACTTGGGAAAGAAACCTTCGACGAGCAGATCGACCGTCGCCTCGCGCGGCACATCGACCGTGACCGTGCCTCCGATGAGCTTGCTCCCGCGACCCAGCACGCTGACCGGATGTTTCTTCGGGCCGTCGGGCGAGAGCAGCGTCTCCTTCGCCTGCCGACACGCATGCCACAGTGAGACCGACTGCCACGGATCGAGCGTCACGCCCTTCTTCGCGAACAGCCCGGCGACATGATGCGCGAGAGCCAAGTCCATGTTGTCGCCACCGACCAGCAGGTGATTGCCGACGGCGAGCCGCTTCAACACGAGTTCGCCCTCTTCTTCCGCAACGCCGACCAGCGTGAGGTCCGTGGTCCCACCACCGACATCGCAGACGAGCAACGTGTCGCCGACTTTCATCGCCTTCCGCCAGCGGTCTCCCATCGCAGTCAGCCACGAGTACACCGCCGCCTGCGGTTCCTCCAACAACACGACTCCATCGGGCAACCCGGCGAGCGACGCGGCCTCGCGAGTCAGCTCGCGCGCGCTGGCATCGAACGACGCGGGGACCGTCAGCACCACTTCCTGCTGCCCGATTGGGTCGTTTGGAAAGGCGTCGTGCCACGCGGCAACCAGATGCTCCAAATACCGACGCGCCGCCGTCACGGGCGAGACCTTCGCGACATCGTCTCCCGCACCCCACGGCAAGATCGCCTGATGCCGATCGACGCGACTGTGACAGAGCCACGACTTGGCCGCGCCGACGGTCCGCTCGGGCAACTCGGCCGATTGCCGCCGAGCCATCTCACCCACGGCATACTCGCGGTCGGTCGCCCAAGGCAAATCGTAAGCCCCTGACGCCGCCTCGATCTTCGGTGCGAGGTAGAGAAACGAAGGCAACAGATTCCGATTCTCGACCGTCGCCGGAGCGACAAGCTGCGGGATCGGCAACAACGTCACCTCGGGCTTGTCCGCGTCGAGCGCGGCATAAGCCAGCGCACTGTTCGTCGTCCCGAGATCAATTCCAATGATGTATTTGGCAGGCATCCGACTCGATTCCAAAACAGGAAAGAACAATGAACCACAGATTGCACAGATGTCACAGATGAAGAGGACCCCTTCAAAGGCACACCTTCATCTGTCTTTATCCGTGCCATCTGTGTCATCCGTGGTTGAAACGGCTTTCGCCTTCATCCGACTTCGACCTCAGCGGGAGCGACCGTCTTCGCGGCCGAGTCACTTCCGGTGAACTGCGGCAGTTCACACTTGGTCGCTTCCCAGCCGTGATGTTGCAGCGTGCCAGAGAATGGCGGTTCGCCGTTCACTTTGCCGGTGAGTCGATACCGTGCGGCATCGAACCCCGTGGGGACGTTGACTCGCGCGCCTTCTTCGTCCGCAACGACCGGTTGCAACGCGAAGAAGCGGTCGAGAACTTTCGCGCTGTCACGCTGAATCGCTCGCACCGCAGCGCCGACCTGCTCGTCCGCGTAGCCGCTCAAGTCCTCTTTGAGAAAGTCCACAAGTCGCGACTCGCGCTGAAGAGTCGCCAGCAGAGTGATGGCTTCACTTTGAGTGGGCTTCTTCGGCTCGGGCTTTTTGATTTCGACAGGCTTCGGCTCTGGAGCGGGCGGCGCGACGGAAGGGGCTGGTGCGGGCAGACCCTTCGCCGACAACGCTTGACCGACACGCGATGCTGTGTCGCCATTGAACAACGATCCAAAAAAGGCGCGGAACGCCGTTGAGACTCTGCCCATGAAACCGCTCTCCGTCAAAGTGAGTTGAGGCCGAAGTAGCGCGGCTGAGTTGGCAATTGTCAACCAACGGTCGCACTGGCACCGGTCGTTACCAATTTGAAGGAGCGATGAATCCCGACGAGCTTTGGAGCCGTCTGAAAATAACCTCCCGAGTTGTGTCTTCCTCCCTCCCCTCGGTGGGGAGGGCCGGGGAGGGGGGCGATGGGCCATCATCCGGCGCTGTTCCCGAAATCAGCACCCCTCCCTAACCCTCCCCCTCAAGGGGAGGGAACAAGACTCGGAGACTCGGGAACTTATTTCCGGACTGCTCCTTAGTGGACGCTATGGCGCTGCGCGCTTAGAGTCTGGCCCACTTCGATGAGGTTGAAATGCAACTCATCGACGACCACAAACGGCCCACTCGATTGACGAGTTTTCTCTTCGGATGACCCGATGAAAGTCCAGCAGTTTCTTGAACATCATGGCCTGACACAGAACCCGTTCTCGCAGGAGGATGCTCAGACCGACCCGCTCTTTCAGCAGCTATGTTCGCGCGGAACTTTTCACCCCGCATGGGACAAAATTTACGGCGATCCCGGCACGCCTTCGACCGCCGTCGTGTTTGGCGAGAAGGGAGCGGGCAAGACGGCGATCCGCTTGCAGATCGTCGAACACACCGCCGAGTACAACCAGCAGCATCCCGATGCGCGGGTCTTCGTCATCGAGTACGACGACTTCAATCCGTTCCTCGATTGCTTCAACGGGAAGGTCTCGTGGCCCGGTGCGACGCCCGAGCGAACGCTCGCGCGGTGGCGGTTGTGGGACCACATCGACTGCATCCTGTCGCTCGCCGTGACGAAGCTCATCGACGACATTCTCAACGAACGGATCGAAGGGAAGCCCCGGCCGTTTGAAGTGCAGGGCGAGCGGCTACAAAAACTGACGCGGCCTCAAAAGCGAGACCTCATGCTTCTCGCCGCCTTCTACGATCGCAGCACCGACGTGGCATTGCAGACGCGCTGGACGAGCCTGCGTCGCAAGCTCCGGTTCTCGAACTGGCAGACGTGGCAGGAGGTCGGCATCGGTGCGGCAGTCTCGCTGGGGATGTTCGGCCTGCTCGCCGACTTTGGGTGGTTGGCGAGCTTCTTCTCATCGTGGTGGGTCTGGCTGATCATCGTGGCGGGGTGGTTGCCGTGGCTCGTCCGACAATCGACCACGCTCTGGCTGGCGTGGAAAATCAACCGGCAGATCCGCGTGTTGGACCGTCAGACCAACACGTTGCGCGGCACGTTGACGAGTCTCGAAGCGAAGGACATCACCGGCCAGCCGCTGCCGTCGCGCGAGCGGAGCGACGATCGTTACGAACTGCTCGGCAAG
>JAYVOX010000478.1:0-5002 GCA_043757695.1 Schlesneria sp. | reverse complement strand
CGTCCCACGGATACTTCTCGTGCGGTTGTTCGCGTTCGCCTTCGTCCCGTTCCATGAAGCCGGGAATGAAGAGTTCCTTGGTCAAAGTGTAGAGCTTCACGCGACCGGTCTGGCCATAGCCCACGACTTGGTTGTAGTCCTCGAACTCGACGGTTTCGATCACCGCACGCGGTTGTGGAGCGTGATAAGTGATCTTGAAGTTGTCGGCCGGATCGAACGGCTTACCGCACGCGAGGCCCATCAGCGTATTGCCGTAGGTCGGCGTGATGTACACGTCGGGGCCGAGCAACTCTTCACGACACGTGCGATACCACTGCGGCGTGAACTCGGTTCCCCCCGCGAAAATCCCCTTGATGCCAGTCTCGGCGATGCTCGATCCGTCATCGAGCAATCGCATGGCGAGGGCTTCGAGCAGCTTCGGCGTCATGAACGCACACTTGATGTCGTGGTTGGCGGAGAGAATCGTCACGGCTTGGTCGATGACGTGGTCTTTGTAATCTTCCGCCTCTTTGATCTTCCCCTTCTTGATGAGCTTCACGACCCAGCGCGGGTCGAGGTCCACGCAGAAGCAGATGCCGCCGCGATACTGCGCGAGATGCTCGACCGCCAGGCGCAATCGCCTCGGCCCCGATGGCCCGAGCATCAGCCAGTTCGATCCGCGCGGAAAGGACTCGTCGGGAAGTGTGTCGCTGAAGTTCTCATAGTCGATCCAATGGTCTTCGATCACCATGCGACTCTTAGGGACACCCGTCGTGCCACCGGTCTCAAACACATAGACCGGCTTGCCCGCGAGTCCCTTCGGCACCCAGCGATTGATCGGCCCACCACGCAGCCAGTCATCTTCAAAGTGCGGGAACTTCTTCAGGTCATCGAAGCACTTGACCTCGGTCAGCGGATCGAAGTTGTAGGTCTTGGCCTTCTCCAACCAGAACGGGCTACCGGTCGAGTGATGGAAGTGCCACTGCACCGTCTCGACAGTGTGAGCATCCAATTGAGACTGGGCTTGAGAGACGAGTGCGTCGAGTTGGCTCACGGCAGGGCGTTCCTATTTGAAGGGGGAAGAGAGGCGATTGGCGAGTGAGGTCTTGCTGATTTCGTTTCACCGCAATCCTTAGCAAGCGTGAGCTTGCTAAGGCTGCTCGCTCGATAGTTTCCCGCCGCGCTCGCCTTTGGCTTACGGTGAAACGAGTGAGAAACCACCGAGCAGTTGGTTCCCGTTACGCGTTCACAGGTCGGCCGTCTGCGGGACGATGTACGGAGCGCGGTACTCACGTGTGGTCAGCTTATTGGCTTCGGCCGCGCGATCCCCGCTGAACTCTTCTTTGCCTGCGAGCGTCAGCTTGGGGCCGAGCGTGATCTTGGTTGAGGCCGGATCGACCTTGTTATCCAACAAATGCTGCTGGAAGCGGTCGAAGGTCTCGAGTGCTTCGGTGTCGCCTTGCAACTTGGCGTTGATGTCGCTCGCGGCGAGCGGCGTTCCGAGTCGGTACGAGATGTTGCCGACGTGACAGAGGGCACTCGACAGGTGTCCCTGCAAAATGTCGGCATTCAAGTCTTCGATCTGGCGACTGCGAACGGCCTTCACAAAGTTGCCGAAGTGATGATCGTCGCTTCCCCCCGCGAAGTCCTTGATCTTGGTGCCGTCCTTGTCGAACAGACTGCCACCGTTGTAGCTCGGCATGACGGCGTAGCCGTTGCTGCCCGTGAAGATCACGCCGACGCTGGCGTCCTTGTACTTGTCCGTCTTCAGGCCACGCACCTCGAACACCAGACGCTTGCCACCGGCAAACTCGTGAATGCAGACCTGCGTGTTCGCTGTTTCACCGGCGTCTTCGTAGCCGAAGCGGCCGCCGTAACTGAGAACACTCTCGCCGAGACTCATCTCATTCAGGCCCCAGCGGGCGATGTCCATTTGATGAATCCCTTGGTTGCCGAGATCGCCGTTGCCGGTCTCCCACTGCCAGTGCCAATCGTAGTGGAGCTTGGGTCGAGTGAGCGTGGACATCTGAGCCGGGCCGCTCCAGAGGTCATAGTTGACGCTGGCGGGGACATCGTAGTTGCCGCGCGGACCGATCGAGCCGCGCGGCTTGTAACACAGTCCGCGAGCCAACTTCACTTCGCCGATGCCGCCGTCATGAATGAGTTGGATCAGCTCTCTCATGCCGGGGTTTGAGCGGCTTTGAGTCCCAGTCTGCACGATCTTCTGGTACTTGCGAGCGGCCTCAACGAGTTGTCGTCCTTCAAACACGTTGTGGCTGACTGGCTTCTCGACGTACACGTCTTTGCCCGCTTGAATCGCCCAGATCGCGGCGAGGGAGTGCCAATGATTCGGGGTGGCAATGCTGGCGATGTGAATCGACTTGTCCTCGAAGCATTTTCGCATGTCGGTGTAGACAGTGGGCCGCTTGCCGAATCGCTTCTCGATCTCGTCGGCGCGCTTGTTCCCAACGACCTCATCGACATCGACGATCGCCGCAATGACGCAGTCCTTCCGCTTGCCAAACCCATCAATGTGCGAGCCACCGCGCCCGTTCACGCCGACCACCGCGACGCGGAGAATTTCAGCCGATCCCGGTGCCGTTTCCTCCGCAGCGAAGGACCTGGCAGAACGGCCCGCGAGTGCTGCCGTAGCTGCGGCGAACATGGAGTTTTCGAGAAAATCGCGACGAGAAAACTGTGACATCGGTGCGATCCTTGAGTGCAAGTGGGACACAGAACGCGGAAAGCAAGACGCGGGAGCGAGTGACCGAACTGAGTCTCGGGTGGCGTCGAGGGGCGGTAGTGTAGGCGTGGCCCTTGCAGCCTCGCAACCATCGGCGGCGACTGCAGCGACACGGTCAAAACCCCTCGATTGACGCGTGTATCTCAATGGTGATTCACACGAACTCACGGCTGGCAAACTCCGCTGTCGAGTGCAGGCGAGCGAGCCACTTGTCGTGGAAGCCGGCGGCGGGGAACTCCCTCTTGCAGCGATCTGTGCCCGCCGCTACTGTCCCGCCGCGCATGGACGGCTCGGAAGTCTGTCGCCCCTCTCTTGACCCTCCAAGTTCAATTCCATTCCCTCTCCTGCGGAACCGACGCATGTGGTGTCCTGCGTGCCGGGCTGACGTAGCCGCCGAGTTGTCCTCTGACAACCGTCGCTATTGTTGCGCGCGGTGCCAGACAGAATTGGGGATCGCGGCCGGTGCTGCGGAGCGCGTCGTATTGCCGCCGCGCCTGCACGACACCGAACGAAACGCGCGTGAGTTGCTCGCTCGCTGGTCCACACAAAACTTGCTCGAACCCGCCACGTCAGTGCCGTCAGCTCACGAGCCTCAGCCGGCGGAACGCGAGACGGCATCGTCCGCCACTCGCTCTGGCCTGCGCATCGACGCTGCACACTCCTCGACTCCCGCACCCAACAGCCCGCAGGAACGAACTCGCCAAGCCGAGCGAACTCCACAGTCTGCGTCGAATGAACGCGAGACCACGCGCAGCGAATCAGGCTCTGTAGACGAGCCTGCGGAACGGAAGCCGCGACGCAGAAAGTTGCGTCGTCCGCAATTGGCCCACGTTCCTGAAGAGTCTCTTTCGACAACGGCTTCGCGCCACGATGAACTGGTTCGATCCGCGATTGCTGAGCCTCAGCCCGCGCGGACCAACTGGACTTCGATGGCGGGACAGTTGTGCGCCTATGGTGGCGTCGGGCTACTGACGTGCGGCACGGTTCTCGTGTTGTCGGGGTACTTCGGCGGACCAACTCACTACGCACCGACCGGTTGGTTGATCGCCGCCGTCGGGCAGATGTTGCTGTTTTTGGGAGTCGTCACACTGGTCTCCGGCGGCATGGAGCAGACGGTCGATGAAGTCGCCTGGCGCATCGACTATCTCGCCGAACGGATCGTGCATCTCGAACACATGGTTCAAGAACGCGAGCTGCGCGACCAACGTCTACAGCGTTTACAACGTCGTCCGCGTCCCCCGCGCGACAACGACGACCGTCGCGCCGACGCCGCTTGATTGGCTGTGTCCGAGTGCAAAACCGTGAGTTGTAGGATGGGCAGGATGTCACCCGCCGCAGCGTCGCGTTCTATCTCGCGCGGTTATTGACTGAGCCTTTTACTGTAGCTCCGTCGCTCCGCCGACGGAGAGTCTTGTCGGCGGAGCGACAAGACTACAGTAGGTCTCGATCACGATCTGAAATCATCACTCTCGGCCGCGTGGGGGTGTAAGAGCCGCAGCCGGGCGTAGTCTTCTGGCGTGTCGAGGTCCGTCACTGCGGAGTCGCCTGTGACGAGGAGTTCCCTCACCTCGTTCGCGTGTTCGCTCAGCAGCCAGTTCAATCCGCAATCGGGAGGGATGCGATCGACCTCCCGCGCGAGGCTCCAATGAAACAGCGTCGGATGGCCGCGTCGGTCGCCCACGCGAGGCACGAGGATCGTTGCACGCGTTCGATCCCACTCGACAATCAGGCTCTCGATGAGACCACGATCCAGCACGGGATGATCGGCCGGAATCAACATCCAGCCATCGTCATCGTTCGGTGCGAAAGTTTGTTGAATCGCCTCCAGCGCACAGCGAACACTCGCACGCATGTCGGGAGGTTCGATGGCCGGATTCACGAGCAGCCCCTGCGCACGGTACACGGCTTCGATCAACGCGACATCACTCGCACGCACCACGACCAGCCGCGCGGTGATCGCGGGATGATCGAGGGCCGCCAACACAGACTCGATCACCGTCGAGTCTCCCCACGGAAGCAGCAGCTTCGGCTGTCTCATCCGCCGACTCTGACCGGCAGCGGGAATGACCGCGAACAATCGTCGAGTGACACTCACACGCACGCTCCTTGACTCGTGACTCGACCACTTCCCAGAATCGACCGGAACCACTGATACCTCGCGCGGTGGACATTGAAACATTTGGGCTCTCCGCCATTCCTGTTGGCCCGCAGAAATTAGCCGCAGGGCGCTAGCCCCGGTTAAGCGAAATCGAACCGGGGCTAGCGCCCTGCGGCTGATGT
>JAYVOX010000477.1:0-5011 GCA_043757695.1 Schlesneria sp. | reverse complement strand
GAGAAGGCTCATCGACGATGTCCATCCCGGCGTCGTCCAAGATGGCGATCAGTTCGTGAACCATCTCGGGTTCGCCGCCCTCGTCGGGTAGGTACTTGTTGAGGAGTTGAAAGGTCGCGTAGCCCTTGGCACGCGAAGCTGTCAACAGTGTGGCTAGTTCTGGATTAAAGCGATGCATTTGGGTCAATTCCTTCTGAGAAACAGTCACGTCCTTGTGCGAGTGACTTCTGCGGGGAAGTCACTCGATTTTGCACGAACACTCCAGCAATGCTGCCGGACACACGGTACTCCCGTCCACGCGGAACAAGAACACTTTTCAAGTTCACGGTCTCGTTGTCTCCTGACTCACACGCAAGGGCAACTTGTCGGAAGCCAGTCTGCGCAGAAGTCGTGATGAAAGTCCAGTTCACGGGGAGCTGTCTCGACCGAATGTGCGAAGACTCACACAGGAGATCGAACAAACAGTCGGCGGACCAATTCCAACGATGGGAGAGCGTGACTCGCATTGACAGCATCCTTTCTCTCGTTGCGATCTGCTCGAACGGCGGGCGTTCGGCGAGGCGGAGATGCTAACAAAGGCCCGCGCTCAGCGTTCAAAAAAGTTTTCGTCTCGGAAAAAATTTCACAAAAAAGTCGGCGTGAAGGCAGCAGGCTTTGACTGCCCAATCCGAGCAACCGTTTCGAGCCGCAGTCAGAAGCCGTTATCAACCCAAAACGGAACGGCAACGCCCGCTGCGATTCCTCACTGACATGTCATTTTCGGTACGACTGGCTTCGTTGAAGTCGTGGCGCAACGATGGCTATACTCTCGCCCCGACATCGAATCTGACTGAATTTGCCATGCAAAAGTGGACTTGGAAGTCACCCACTCTCTGCATGCGCTGACTGCTTTCAGTGGATGTTCTCCCGCCTCGCCAGCACTCCGTCTTCGTCCGATCTGCGTCCGCCCAACTGTACCTAGCCAATCTGTTCCGCCTGATCTAAGAGAGAACTTCATGAGTGCCGAAGCCGTTTTGGACAAAGATCACTCGGCCGACAAGATTGCTGCGAAGGGCCTCAAGGGAGTCGTTGCGGCGGACACCACGATTTGCGATGTCGATGGCGATCTCGGAAAGCTGATCTATCGCGGCTACAACATCCACGAGCTGGCCAAGCTCTCAACGTTTGAAGAGACCTCTTACCTGCTCTTCAAGGGCGAACTGCCGAACGCCGCTCAGTTGTCCGACTTCAACAAGCTGCTCGTTCATCACCGTGAAGTCGAACAACCGGTTCTCGACTTCCTGAGATCACTGCCACGCCACACGCCACCGATGACCGCCCTGCGTTCGGCCGTCTCGATGTCGGCCGCTCACGACCCCATCGCCGAAGACGAATCCCCTGAAGCCAACTTCGAGAAGTCGATTCGCCTGACCGCCGAGATGACGACGATCGTCGCTGCAATTCGTCGGTTGTCGGCAGGTCTCGAACCAGTCGCCCCGAGGTCGGACCTCAGCCACGCGGGCAACTTCATGTACATGCTCAACGGCAAGGCCCCTTCCGCCGATGCCGAGAAGGCGATGGACCTGATTCTGATCCTGCACGCCGAGCATGGTCTAAACGCGAGTACCTTCGCGGCACGAGTCATCGCGGCCACACTGTCGGACATGTATTCATCCGTTACGGGAGCGATCGGGGCGTTGAAGGGACCGCTGCATGGCGGAGCCAACACCGAAGTCCTCAAGACGCTGATGGAAGTCGGCAGCATCGAGAACGTGGTTCCGTGGGTCGAAGCGGTTCGTGCCAAGAAGGGCAAGTTCATGGGCTTCGGCCACGCGGTGTACAAGGTCGAAGACCCGCGTGCCATTCACTTGAAAGAGCTGTCTCGCCGACTGGGGATCGAGACGGGCGACCCCAAGTGGTACGACATTTCGATCGCGATGGAGCAAGCCGTTTACAACTCGATCAAACGCAACTGCAATGTCGATTTCTTCTCGGCCAGCTTGCAGCACTACATGGGGATTCCGGGCGACATGTTCACCTGCATCTTCGCGGCGAGTCGCATCGTCGGCTGGTGTGCCCACGTGCTGGAACAACTCAGCGACAACAAGATCATCCGCCCCTCGTCGAACTACATCGGCCCCGCTGAACGCCACTACACGACGCTGTCGGCTCGCACGTGATCGAACAGAAGCGATTCGCGCGTCACGCGACGAACGACTCCATGCTTGCGGCGCGAACGATCTCGCTGAATGGGGCGTCGCTCAAGCTGAGCGCCTGCAACGTGCGAGCGAGCGTCAAGATGGCATCGCAGGTCGCGTGAGTTTCTCGGAACCAGACCCGCCCCTCATCGAGTAGCCCGAGGCGCGAGTCCCGCTGTTCGAGCAATTCGACTATGCCCGCCGCCGTTGCGTCGGATTGCGCGTACTCGACTCGGCGCGGTGTCAGCCAGCCCGTGAGTTCGTCCGACAGACTTCGGTCAACGATGACTCTGAGTTCGCGGTGTTCGCGTCGTTCAAACTCGATCAGCACGCGAGCCAACTCGCCCGCTGTAACGAGTCGCCCTCGTTCCGTAACAAACGCGCAGTGCTGTCCGTCGTCGTCCACGATTAATCCCACGTGCTGTCCCCCGGACGTGACCGCCGCCGCCACGCGCCGTACGTCAGCATCATTGGGATCGGCGAGGTCTCGCTGACGAACGGGAAGCGAAACGTGAGTCACTCGACACGGCAGTTTCGCAAACAGACGATCCAGCGTGCGCGGGAACAGCCGCGTCGCCGCACCGCAGACAACGTGTAGCGGCCTCAGTGCGTGAAAGTGATTTGCCAAATCGGCCTCATACGGCGCGACTGCTTGGAACGTGCGCTGCGATCCCGCCGATCGAGTCGGCCTCAGCACATCGGCCTTCGTCCGCAGTTCCAACTCGTCGAGCTGGTGTCTTTTCGGCCAAGGCCGCGCGTGACGGCCGACCACATCCAAACCGGTCCACGCGGGTTCACAACCGGCTCCGGTCACAAACATCCCGGCGGTCGCATCGAGTTGCCGCACGGCGAACTGAAAGCACGGCGCGGTGACTTGCCCGAGATCAATCACCTGGCAACCCATTCGCCGCAGACCGAGGGCGACACCGGTCACAATGTCGGGTGAAGAGGGCCGTTCGTCGAACCCGATCACGACAACAGGTCCGCGCCGCAGTGACGCCGTTCGCGTCGCAGGAGTGACACTGAGGAACTCGTTCGATCCCAACTCCGAACCGTCGCGACTCACTCCGTCGACATCGGCCTCGTCAGCACACACGGTTCGCCCTGAAGCGACATCATCGCAGGCATTGCCATCATCTCGTCGCACGCTGCCACGGCGAGGCTCTTCGTCCCACAACATTGCGGCGAGCGACGCGCCCCACTGTGCCGCCTGCGTACGGTCAAACGCGTTCAAGTAGATGCCGCGCACGCCATCGGTCGCCAGTAACGACTGTCGTGCGACGCGAGAACTCGCCTTCTCGTTCTCGCGTAAAAAGTCCGCCGCCGCGAGTCTGCGTGAGCCCGTGTCGTGTCGATGAGCGCACTCGCCGCACTGCGAGTAGTGGGATGCCAGCCGTGCCAAATGAATGCTGTGCGAGATCGAATGGACTTCGCCGGGACAAACGTATTCGCCGCCACAGAGGCCCTCGAGGTAAAGCCCTTGGTGTTCCGAGTGAGCAGCCAGACTGAGCCACGTCACCTCGTCAGAGCGAATGGCCAAGTCAGAACGAACAGCCTGCTCACCCGCTGGTCGATTCGAGTTGTCGAGCAGACGCTGGCCCATGTCATTCCTTTAGATATCACAGCGTTGCTTCACCCACTACGGGACTGAATTGCGGTGAAAAGAGTGCGGCTTGTAGGTCAAACGGCAAGTGGGGGTCAATTGGCATCTCGCGTTCAAACGGTCGCACGAGTGCGTCCGACGATCGCGCGCCATGACCGGAACGGCCTGACAACTCAACTCAAACTTCGGTATGCGAACAGTCATCACGAGAAGCGCGAATAGCCAAGGATCGGAGCTGGCCCAGCCGTGGCATTCGGTCGCGAATCTGAGTCTAATCCTCGCCCGTTCGAATGGTCCTGCCGTTACTACTGCCTCGCGATTTGCTTCAGGAGAACCGTCCCCCATGTCAGGCAACAACATTCACAGCGTCCTCCAAGAAACACGCAGCTTCCCGCCTCCGGCCGACTTCAGGCGGCACGCTCACATCAGTAGTGAGGCTCAGTATCAGCAGATGTGGAATCAGGCCAAGGATGATCCCGCGACGTTTTGGGGCGAGATGGCCGGGAGCTTGGACTGGTTCAAGAAATGGGACCACGTCATTCAGGGTGAGATGCCCGACACGAAGTGGTTCGTCGGCGGAAAGCTCAATGCGTCTTACAACTGTCTCGACCGGCATCTGACGACTTGGCGGAAGAACAAAGCCGCGATCATCTGGGAAGGCGAGCCGGGCGACAGTCGCGTCCTGACCTACCAAGACCTGCATCGCGAGGTCTGCAAGTTTGCGAACGTTCTCAAAAAGCTCGGCGTCGTGACGGGCGATCGCGTGACGCTCTACATGCCGATGATCCCCGAACTGGCGATCGCCATGCTGGCCTGTGCGCGGATCGGAGCCACGCATTCGATCATCTTCGGTGGCTTCAGTGCCGATGCCGTGGCTGACCGCAACAACGATGCTCAAGCCAAGCTGATCGTCACGGCCGATGGAGGCTGGCGGCGCGGCAAGGAAGTTCCGCTCAAGAAAGCGGTCGATGAATCGCTCGCCAAATCGCCGTCCGTGCAGAAGGTGGTCTGCGTCCGCCGCACCGGTTCGCCGGTCGAGATGATCCCCGACCGCGACTACTGGTGGCACGAGTTGATGGCCGATTCGTCCAGCGACTGCGACGCGGCGGAACTCGACGCCGAGCATCCGCTGTTCATCCTCTACACGTCGGGCAGCACAGGCAAACCGAAGGGAGTCTTGCACACGACGGGCGGCTACACGCTCGGCACGATGCTGACTTCCAAATGGGTC
>JAYVOX010000476.1:0-19108 GCA_043757695.1 Schlesneria sp. | reverse complement strand
CGATCTCGGCTTCGAGCCGCAACTCCTGCCGTGCAACTTCTTGAGGATCGAGAATCCCCATCTGACGGAGCGGCACCGTGAACTGACTGAACTCGCCCACGATCTCGTCGATCCGCCGCTCAGCCATTTTGGTGGAACCGATTGCCGCCTGCAGTTGTTGCCAGTCGGCGATGAACTCGGGCGACGGTGGCTCGAACGCCGCTCCCGGTCCACCCGAGACCCAGCCGAACGCCGCGCGAGCCTCGGCAGATAATTCGGTCAGCTGGCTGACCGACACGACTTCAAACAGATGTTTGCGAAGTTCATCGGGCAGCGTGCGCAGTCGCTCCCCGCCGTCAGTCGCGTGACGAAACACCGGCGGGACGCGGTTCTCCCGCTCCAATTGAGCGAGGTCGGTCTTGCGCAGATTGATCCGGTCGAAGTCGATTCGCGCCAGCAACCCGTTCGGCGCATCGTCGCCCAAACGATGCGGAAACGGTGCGTTCCAGCTACCCATGCCAATCACCAGCAGCAGCAGGAACAACAAACAAACGACCAACCGCAGCAACACGTCGCCGTGGCTGAGATGACCGCCCAGTCTGTCGGTCCACGAGCCGATCTTCAGGCTGGTGACACGAGACGGGCGATGTTTGCGAGATTGGAAAATACGCATGATGGGGTTCGATAAATTCGATGGACTCAACCAGAGTCCGCGCCGTCGCCACTACATCTCTGTGAGCATTCGCCCGTAAGAAGGAACTGCACCGGGATCGACTTCGACGTTGGGCGGCTGCGTCTCCGGAACACTCTTCGACGAGGAATCGGTCGCCGGAGAACTCACAGCCGCAGTCATCAGATGGCCTCGATCGGCTCGATCTTTTCGATCAGCCCCATACTTCTGATCGGCACCGTTCCGTCGATCCGTGTCGTAGGCCGCGACGATCCGCCGAACCAACGGGTGACGCACGATGTCCTCGCCCGACAACTCGACCGTCGCGATTCCCTCGACGCCGCGCAGCCGATGCCAAGCGTCAATCAGGCCGCTCTCGACTTTGTCGGGGAGATCGGTCTGCGTGGCATCGCCCGTCACGACGATCTTCGAGTGATGTCCCATCCGCGTGAGAAACATCTTCATCTGAGTGATCGTCGTGTTCTGAGCTTCATCGAGGATCATGAAGGTGTTGTTCAACGTTCGGCCGCGCATGAAGGCCAGCGGAATGATCTCAATCACTTCGCGGTCGAGGTAGCGCTGCACCTGCTCGAAGTCGAGGATGTCGCTGAGGGCATCGAGCAACGGCCGCAAGAACGGGTTGACCTTGGCCAGCATGTCGCCCGGCAAGAAACCCAACTTCTCGCCCGCTTCCAGTGCCGGGCGGACGAGGACGATCTTGCGGACCTGCTCCAAACGAAGGGCATTCACCGCCATCGCCACCGCGAGGTACGTCTTGCCCGAACCGGCGGGACCAGAGCAGACGACCATGTCGTGATCGCGGATCGCTTTGATGTACTCGCGCTGCCCCTCGCCCATCGGCCGGATTTTACGAGCCTTGTGAAAGACATCAATCGATTCATCGGGGCCGCTCGGATTGGGAAACATCGAGCGATGAATGGCTCGATCCAAATCCTCTTCGCTGATCTGTCCGCTGCGTTCGATGATGGCCCGCAAGTCGGACACGATCTCCGTCCCGAGATCGACCTGAGCCTGATCGCCATGCAGATGGAGTTCGTCGCCTCGCAGCACGACTTCAATGTGCAGCACGTCCCGCAGGCGGCGAAGGTTCTTGTCACGCACGCCAAACAGGCTGCGAACATCCTCGTGATTGCGAAACTGAACACGTCCTTCGGACATACAACCTTCTCATGGGACAAATAGCTCGCACGCCACTGCGGCAAGGGCGGGGAAGTCTACAACGAGTCTGGCCAACTCGCAAAAGAGTCACGCAACTCTCCTGAATGCGCTCCGTCTGACCCCGCTGAATCTCCGACGGTTCGCCCAAAATGGAACCAGGCTCCTGCTTGGGAACGGCTCCTTCCCACCTCGTTCCCAAGCCACCCTCGTTCCCAAGCTCCTGCTTGGGAACGGCTCCTGCCAAGCTCCCGCTTGGCGAACAGCAGACGAAGCTGGAGCTTCCAATCCAGCCGTTCCCAAGCAGGAGCTTGGGAACGAGGCTCACCTCGCACGTTCCTCAGTTCGCAACCTGCCGTTCGTGACGGTCATGAGGCGACGGTGACATTTCGCCACGCGGGCCGCGCTTGCTAGCGAGGGTTGCCCGTGAAGCTGCGGCATTTTGCGGTTCTATTTTTCATGGCGGCTCCCCGACGTAGGGTCCAGTTGCGAGCTAGGTTGCAGGAGTTCCCTCTTCCACTCACGCCAAGAGTCTCGACCGATGAATTGCCACAACTGCGGTGAGACGCTCGACGGAGACGGCACACAATCGATCGTCGTCTGCGAGCATTGCCGCACCTATCGCTCGTTTGGAACGCCGGACAGTTCCGTCGATCGAGTCGTCTCGCTTGGCAAGCCCGGCCGCTCGAAGTGCCCGTGCTGCCGACAGCGACTGACGCAAGCGGCCATGGACGGGTTGCTGGTCGAATACTGCGATGAGTGTACCGGAGTGCTGATCCCGGAAGACCTCTTCACGATGCTCGTTCGCAACCGACGCGCCGAGTACCGTGGTGCCGCCTCACACCCCACGACTCTCGATTCGGACCACCTCGACGGCGAACTGCATTGCCCCGCGTGCCGTAACGCGATGGATGTTCACCCCTGCTATGGCCCCGGCCACATCGTGATCGACTCCTGTTGCAACTGCCGCCTCGTCTGGCTCGATCTGAGAGAAGCCGCCAACACAACACTGGCGATGGCCGCCAGCTAGGTGTCTGTCCGGATAGGCGAAGGTCATACCGTCTGTAGGGTGGGCACTGCCCACCATCCACGACCGATTGTGGTGGGCAGTGCCCACCCTACGGGTATCCGGACAGACACCTAGGCCGCTCCCTTGCGCCTCACAATTCCTCCCGCACGTCGCTCAAAACGAGTGATCCCAAACCTCACCGGTCCCCTTCACTCGCAACGGCGCGAAGTGGTGCTGAACGCGACCGAGCAACTCGGTTGGGTTGTCGAAATACGCGGCCAATTGTTTGAGCATCGCGGGGTCCGCAGGCTGCGCTTCGCCGCGCGATTGAAAGCGGGAGAGAACGAGGACGCGATAGCTTCCAGCGGGGAGGTCGAATTGAAATCGCCCCTTGTCATCGACGGTCGTCATTGCTCCGCCGAGAGCTTTGATCGCCGCCGCCGCGACACGCGCATCGGCCTCACCATCGGCCGGACGAAACCCGATCACCGGGAGCTTCACTTCGCCCGCACGCTCCTCTGGCAAGACGATCAACCGCGCGCCGCGATCCGGTTGACTCTCTCCTTCCGCTGACTTGAAGGTGATGCGGCCCGACAGTTCGCTCGACTCGTCTATCGCAACGGCGGAAGCGGGCGCTGGCGAAGTTACTGCGGACGAAAGAGACTCCAGCACGCGTGCGAACCGTTCCACAAACATTCCGGTCAGGAACAGCCCGACAACCGCAAACGCACTCCGCATCGAAACGGCCGATCCCCGCGCCACGCGCTCATTGACGGACATAGTCTCGAAGCGATTCGCTGGGTGAGCCTCTTCGTTGGCACGCGTGTTCTGCGCAGCGGCCGAGTGCTGCGACGCTACTGGCGGCGCAAGTGACAACAGCTCGGCGATCAAACTTTGCTCGCGCGCTCGCGCCGTCGCTTCCGGACCTTCCTTTGGACCTGAAGAGACCGTCTCGATGCGCGGCGAACATTCCAGCTCCAGCGCAGGCCGATCCAGTTTGATCGGTGTCGGCGCGATCGGGACTTCGATCGGAATCGGCTCCGGAATCGGTTGAGGAATCTGATTCGCTTCGTCCCCCTCGTCGTCGTTCTCCCGCGCGAAGCCCATCGACGGCTGCTTCGCCAGCGGCAGCGGCTGGTCGAGCAATTCGCCGAGGTTCGCCAGTTCATCCAACGCGCGCGCCAGATGCGCGTCTTGCAGGTTCATCTCGGGTGACGGCAATGGCTGAACCGTGCCATCGAGCAACGGAACTCGAATGGACCGACCGCAGGTCGGGCAATCGACCACGCCACCCGCCTGCGCCCGCGAGATGCCTAGAAACTGACGACAGAAGTTGCAGCGAAACTTGATCGGCATCCCGGTGAATTCTCAAATGGAAAAACACGCTCAGAGAGAACAATGACGCTTCCGGCATAAGTCCATGCTCAACGTGGGGCAGATTTGTAATCTGCCCGAATCCACGTGAAACACGCGACACAGGCAGATTACAAATCTGCCCCACGTGACTTTTGTCGGCAACGTCAACAATACCCGTCGCGTCTGCGGGACTCGAACGCATCGTTCAAGCCCACTTCACGCGACGGCATCAGAACTATTGAGGAGCCTGCGTCGAGCGAGACAGTTCATTCACCGCCAGCAGCACCACCAGCGTCACCAGCGAGAATCCGAAAACCGCCACCGAGACCAGCAACACGCCGCGCACGGCCATCGCACCCGAAACATCGCCGACTCCCCGCAAGATCAACGTGAGCATCCCGGCAATGCCACCAATCCCAACAGCGGCAGTTCCGCTCCAGAGCGTTCGTGCGATCCAAGAGTGCATGTTCACGGAGTGGTCTCGTTGCCGCACATCATTGTGCAAAGTGAAAGGCTGGCACTGGAACTGCCATCCAGAGCGACGCACCTTATCGGTGTCAGCCAATCACACTGGAGCAGCTCAAGTGTGTCAAGGACGCGCGGCCGCTCATTCCGTGAGCAGCTCCTGAGGCTCGAGTAGACCGATCTCGACCGGTCTCACCGTCGCTACTAGACTCCGCCCTCACGACACCACGAGGCCAAACGTGGGCGGGTGGATCAGGGATGCCGAACCAGAATTAGCGCGGAGACGCGAGGGAACGTAGGCTCGATGAATGACACGCTGAGGATTTTGGTATTAGCCGTGATTCAGGGGATCACCGAGTTCCTGCCGATCAGTTCAGACGGACATCTGGTGGTCGGAAACGAATTGCTCAAACGCTGGCAGGGTGGAACGATTCCGAAGGAATCGCTCACGCTGATCCTCGCACTTCATCTGGGGACGCTCGGTTCCATCGCCGTCGTCTACTTCGAGCGTCTGAAGAAGATTGTCGCGGAGTTGGACTGGCGACTTTGCGCGAACATCGTCGTGGCCTCGATCCCCGCCGCGATCATTGGCATTGGTTTCAAGCGGACGTTTGAAGAACTGTTTGAATCGCCGCTCGCTGCGGGATACGGCTTTCTGCTGACGGCGGCAGTGCTGATGTTGGGACAGCGATTTCAAGGAGGCCAGATTGGCGAGCGGCAACTTCCGTGGCCGATCGCACTCATCATCGGCTGCTTCCAGGCGGTGGCGATTCTGCCGGGAGTCTCGCGCTCGGGCTGCACGATCTCCAGTGGTTTGATCTGCGGAATGGAGCGGACTTCCACCGCCACGTTCTCGTTCCTGATCGCGATCCCCGTCATCGGGGGGGCGGTACTGCTCGATGCCGTCAAGCTGCTCCGACTCGGCCGCGCAGAGGCGATCAACGTCCCCTGGGGAACCTATGCCATGGGAGCGACGGTCTCATTTTTCGTCGGCATCGCTGCGCTCCGGCTGCTCATCCAGATGCTCTCGCGCCAGAAGTTGCACTGGTTCGCCTACTACTGTTTTGTGGCGGGCGTGGTCACGATTGGTTGGCAAGCTTGGGAGGGGAAGGGGATCGGTCTGTAGACCGTAGCGAGTGTTTTCCGCCCTCGCCGCAACGTCGATCAGCCCGTGGAAAACGGGACGGCTCGCGCAGGAATGACTGGCGTAGTCCGATCTCTCACGAGTTCGGCGACCACTGCCGCTGACTTAGAGTTCCTTCTTCATCGGCCCGTGAACGATCGCGGAGCGCAACATGGCGAGGGCGATCATGAGTGGACCGAAGAAGCCGGGCGTTAGGTACAGCCACCAGACCACGCCGAGCAACAGCCATGAAACGGTGACGCGCGTACTCAACCATTCACCCCATTCGAGTCGGATGAGATACCTCAATGACGGAATCGCGATCAGGCTGAGGAGCAATCCCAACAGCAGGGCGAACCAGCGGCGATCAATGAGCCAGAAGCCGACGCGCGGTGACTCCTTGGTCGCCACGGTGCGCAGCGCGTGGGGATGATCGACGAACTGTTCTTCGAGCTGTCGCAGCGGCCGATCCGCGAGCGGCAGCTTGTCAGCGACAGCCGGTCGCTCCAGATCGTTGATCGCTTCGACGATGCCTCGCCAACGTTCGAGTCGCGCTGAGAGACCGCTGGAAGGATGAGCCGTGCGTGCGGGCAGTCGCGTCGCGACGCGCACCTGAAGTTCATCAACCAGACTGCGATTCGCCGCCGCCGCGCGCGGGTCGTTCACGAGCGACGCTTGGCGATCGAGCAGCACTTCCAATCGATCGAATGCCGCATCCATCCAGTCCGTCTGCGGCTGCTCCAGCAACCCCACGACCCAGCCGTTGCGATGCGGCAGGACCGTGACCAAGGAACGGTTCACTTTCACGTGCGTCGGCCACGGCAGCGCCGCTCGCTCGCTTTGTGTACGGAGTGGTGGCTGAGGCGCGGACGCAGACTGAGCTTGCTCCCAAACCAGCACCAGAATCGACTCGCGTCCGCCGCCAACGAGCGGTACTCGGAGCGGCCCCAGACTTGCCGATGGCAGCGCGAGCGGCCGGTCGTCGAGCAACAGCGCGACCGGATGCAGGCCAGCGGGCAGATCAAACTCAATCGCCTCGCGCGTCTGCGACAGGAACGCGCGAGTCACACCGTGACGGCCTCCGTCGGGGGTCAACCACAACGAATGATCGAGCAGTCGCACGAGCGGTTCATCGACTTGAGCGGTCGTCGCCTGCCGCCTCAGTCGAACCGGAGCCGCTTCGAGGCGATACATCGCGGCGGTGGTGTCGGGCATCCGATCGGAGAGGAATTCATCGGCCCAGCCGGGAGACTCGTCCGGTTTCAGTTCCGTACCAACGAGCGGCGTCCAGACATCGGCCGGAGTCGCCACGAGGCACATCTCGTGCGAGGTCGCTTGCAGCGGCGCGGGCCACGGCAGTTCCCAATCGCCACGGGTTGGCTCTTCAACCACGATGTCAAACGACACCGTCACTTCAGTCACTTTTGTCGGATCGAGTGGCAGCGCGAGGTCCAGCCGACGCCAACCATCGACCGGATCGTGCCACGTCGCCTCTGCCTGTTCGATCCGCACACGAGCCGGATCGACGGCGTTCGCGGGGAAGCGAACTCCCAACCGTCGCGGCGATTCGCCGAGCGGTGTCAGCCAGAGTTGGCCCGTCATTTTCCAACCGCGTGTGTCGGACTTCGTCAGCATGGCGACGGTTCGCGCAGTGCATTGCGCATGACGCGACGACGCGCTGATCGAAGCCCTCGGATCGGGATCGGCAATCTGATAGCGCGCCACCAGCACCGGCGCGTCTCCCTCAAGTTGATCGGTCGCTTCCTCAAACGCGGGAACCCCGCGCGGCAGGATCAGATCGACATCGACATCCGGTTCGCGAAACAGCTCCCACCGCGATTCAACCAATTCCGCTTCTTCACAGCGGATGACCGGCAGCGGCACCACCTTACCCTGTCGCAGCGTCATGCCCGCCTTGAGCGTCAACTGCTGCACTCCCGTGGTTTGATCGCCCAGAAACACGACGACGCGTGTCGGCGAGGCCCCCTGTTTCGTCTCCGACCAACGGATGAGTCGCTCG
The DNA here is from genome assembly GCA_043757695.1 of Schlesneria sp. Lineage (GTDB taxonomy): Bacteria > Planctomycetota > Planctomycetia > Planctomycetales > Planctomycetaceae > Schlesneria. The sequence continues at coordinate 11,310 of JAYVOX010000476.1, read as the reverse complement.
GCACCGTTCTCACGAATTGAGATCGACTCAATCTGCAAACTCCGATCGACGAACAGCACATGCTGATAGATCGGAGCCTGCGTCGATTCCAACAGCGCGTCGAGCGTCCATTCGAGCCGTCGCTTATCAACGCGACCCGTCTGCGTCCAACGGAGTGCCCGACGCCGTGCGAGTTGCGGCGAGATCGCGAACTGCGGCGATTCTCCGTCGCGCGGTTGAAGCACCACGTGCAGACGCCCCAACGGAGGAGCGTCTCCCCACGCTTCGAGGAACTCCGCTGCCGAGAGTGCCGTCGCCGACTCCACGTCGAGATTCTGAGCCTCCAAACGGAACTCGGCCGCCGCTCCGATCCACCACCAATTCTGTTTCACCAAGACCCGCACGCCACCGTCGCGCGACAGTCCGAAACGCGGCAACGGGACCGTACCGTTCGATTCGGGTGGCGGCACAAGCAGTGTCCCTTCCAAGTGAAACGGCCTGCGCTGCGGGCCGTCAAACGTCACACGCAGCTTGATCAAGCCATCGGCCGCAGTGAACACTTCCGTGCGAAGTAGCCCCGTCGCGCGGACATCTCCGTCGCGCAGCAAGCAGCCCTTGGGCAAGTCCAGTTCGAGCGAATCGAGCGGCCCGTCGAGTGGCTCGCAACGCATTCGGAAGCGGAGTTCGGCGACCGACGGTCGCACATCGAACACCTGCAACGACGTGACCTCCACTCGGCCCGATTTGATTTCCGGTGCCGCGACGGACCAAGCCGCTTCGAGCTGAGAGGTCGCTCCGCAATCGAGCGTGATCCCGCGCTGATCGGCCGATCGCCACGACGCACCGCGGCCGCCGAGCAGTTCCAAAAACGCGACGGCTTCGGCCAGCTCCAGAGACCACTTGGAATCGACGACACTCGGCAACTTCGACGTGAAGCGGCCGCCTGTTGAGGTCTGATTGACGACTCGCTTCAAATCCAATTCGACATCGAAAGTCGTGGCGGATGTCGTCGCGGGCGAGGAATCCGAGCGCGGCAACACAATCACAAAGCCGCGTCCGTCGCCAGCGATCGTCGCCGGATGCGACTGCCCGTTCACGCGACACGACTCGGCTCCCGCCAGTACGGCACCGGGAATCGGAATCACAACTTGCTGTTCAGCGGCGTCCTTCAACACGTGAATCCGAAACTGAGCGTACAGGTTCAGGCTCCCCGCGTTGCTGACGACAACGCGATAGCGGGCTGACCCAAACAGCCAGTCAGGGCTGGGAGCCGCAGACCGCGCGGCCTCTTTCAATCGCTGCCACAAGTCCGGCGCGACGTAGACCAGCGGTTGCGTCGGTGAAGGCAACCCGTTCGCATCCACCGGCACGAAGACGGCGTTTGCCGCGCGCACCGCAGCCAACTTCGTTTCGGCAGTTTCACGCCACAGCAATGACTCTGCGTCCGACGAAGTCGATCCGCCTCCATTCGCGCGCGGTTTGCGCGCCGACTCGCGCGGCGTGGCAGTTGTCGAGAACGGTGACTCTTGCGCGAAACTACCCGTGACCCAACCACTGCCCAACGCCAGCCCGCAGACCAGCACGAGCGCGATCTCGTGGCGACTTCCCCAGCGAAAACTCTGCGTACTACCATCGGGAACCAACGACGAGTGGTGTCGTCGAACGAAGAGGGAACGTCGCGGCACAAGCAGCGCGACAATCGTGCCTGCGATCGCGCCCCCCGCGATCTCGGCATACGGCGAGCCGCTGCACAGCGCGATCCCCACGAGCAGTGTCAACCAGTATGCGGCGAGTCGATCGCGATACTTCCAACCGATCATGCGGACCACAATTCCGATGGACAGAGACACGGCCAGAGCGATCCAAGAAAGGAGACGCGTCCGCGTGGCATGCCACGTTTCCAACCACAGTTCCCCGGGCGCTGCGGGCGACGACGCACTGTGAACGTGCCATTCGACCGGCGCGATCAGCTCACCATTCAACTCGCCCACGAACGTGGAAGGCACGGAGCGCGGTTGCAGTAACTCCCGCCAAGCGTCGATCGCAAACGGATTGAAGAGCGTCTCACTGCGCGATTGACCGAGGGGGCCGAACAGTCGCTCGGTCCAAATCGGTTGCGGCAGTGGTCGCGCCAAACGAACGCCCAACGGTTCCGAGAACAGTCGCACCGAGGGGGGCAACGCGAACTCCCAATGGAAGCCCAGCACGGTTGCCGAGACCAACGGCACGATCACCCGGCGACAGTCGCGCACCGCGTGACCGCGCGCCGGAACGCGGTACAGCAATTCGATCACGTCGCGCCGTGCGGCACTCAGTCCGGGGATGAGCAACTCTTCACCCTGCATGTTGGGAACGATCGCTTCACCCGCGACCGTCGCCTCCTGCAAGACGGCAGGCGACGGCAGACGAATTCGCAGCGTTTCTTGCGTTGCGCCGTTCTCCAGGCAAATGCGCGCACGATAGAGATCGAATCCGTCCGAGTTCAACGAGATCAGTGAGCGGAGTTGCAGCGACACCATCGCGGGATACTCGCGCGAGGAAATCGAATTGCGAGGTGCGATCGTCAGCTCATCGTCGCTGGCATCGAACTGCCAGATGTTGACCGTGAACGCCGAACTTGAGTCGGAGGCGATCGCCGCGCGCGTCGCTTCATCCGTGGCCGTCGTTTGCGGGTCGAGACCCCGCGCGTCGATCGACAGGTCGAGACGCTCGGGCCTGCGTAGCCGCAGTCGTCCGCGCCGATCGGCCGACTGCGGCACGAACAGCAATGCGGGATGAGCCAACAGCGGCCAGCGATTGCTGCGCAACCCTTCGATCTCAATCGGACCCGCTGGCAGCGGCGGCAGTCGCAGTTCCCACAGTTCCCCCGACGAGGGATAGCTCCATTCGGCATGTTGGGCTATGGGTAGGCGCACGGCCGTCAGCTCGCTCGGTCGGGGCAACAACACCGACCAGCGGACCTCCGGCCCAGGCTGTGTCAGATAAACGAGTAACCGATCGAGTGGTGCTCCATCCGAGCGGCAGCGAATTTGAAATCGCTCGCGGTACTCCGCCGGAGCGGCTTCGACGATCACCTCGACCGTCGCGGAGACCGGCCGCAACCGTGCCGCCAGTTGCAATGATCCGGTCACTTCGAGCGCGTCACCGCGAAACCAGAACTCGGTGTCTTTGCGAGTCACCGCACGGCGACGCAATCCCGCGATGACCGACTCTTCCGGCGGCGAGACGCGTTCCAGACGAGCGTCCTCCGACAAGAGCGGATGCAATCCCGCCGGGACGATCAAGCCCAACGTCGTCTCGACTAGGTCGCAGTTGGTCGGCTGTGGCACGGGCATCGCAAACGACTGACCAATCGCCACCGCACGTCGGCGCGCAAGCACCTTGACCGTGTGCGGTCGCCCCGGCTCGATGGCCTCCAAAAATTCGACGGTCAACAGCGAGTGGCCTCCCGCTTGAGTCTGCACGTCCCATCCGGCCAAGCGTGTCGCCCCTTGCTTCGAGACGAACTGCACGTCTGTGATTTCCCAGTCGGACGGGTACTGGCATCCCGTTTGAAAACCACCGCCAGTCGATGACGCCCAGACGATTTCCGAGGTGAGCGTCCACGAGTCCTCACCCATTTCCAACAGACCGATCACTTGAGCTGCCAGCGACGCGCGTGGCCGACGCACGTCCAGGATCAGTTGTGCTTCGCGCAGCAATTGGCGGAACGAGAAGACTTCTCCTTCGGCCGCCAGCGTCACGGCTCCTTGCTGACGAAAACCGTTTGCTCGGATCGACCGCAATTGAATCGGAGCCACGATCGTCAGCATCTGTCGCCCCGACGAGAAGACTCCTCCGGGGATGTCGATCTGCGGTGAGACCGTCGGCTGCCCCGGCTTCTGCACGGCGAGGCCATCGATCCGAATCGGTCGCAGTCGCCCCTGCATCGGGCCGGGAAGTTGCACGGTCACGATCCCCGCTGCCTCGGTCTTGTTCGGACGATTCCACACCAGCGGCACGTCGGCGTCGTAGGTCACGGCATAGACCTCGACACTCGCCGGGATCGAGAACGTCACTTCGGAAACCGGCGCATCGAAAACCTCGACTTGGAACAGCGACTGAAACCGCAAATCTTCCTCACGCACCACCGCACCCAATTCGTACTCGTACAAGATCGTCGGCTTGCGGACGCGCACGCTGTCGCGCGGAGTGATCGCCAAGCGACAGCGATGTTCGCTGCCGAGCGTGATCCGCCAGACTTGCCATTGGGCATCTGAACCTTCGTCAATCGGGCTCGCTTCTGGTGTCGCACGGACCAGCCGATCGCGCGGCACCTTCAGTTCCAACACCGACACCGCCGCCGCCGGGACCACCAAATCAAAGTCGATCTCACCGGGCGACCGTCGCCCCACAGCACTCCAGGTGGCCGTCAATTCACCCTTCGGTGCGTCGGCCAGTAACCACGGCAGACCAGTGACATCGGCCCCCCAGACGGCAGGCCGCGCTTGCGACGCCGCCGACTCCTGCCACGCCAAGTCTTGCAGCGCCAGTCCCACTTCCCCGAGCGGATGCAGCACCGGGTCATCGCCAACGCGCTGGACATTCAGCGTCACGTGCCCTTCCTGCAATGACTCACCCACCAATGTCGCCGAGTACCGCGCGGTCGTCAGATGGACGCGACGCGGACCGCGTTCACTCAACTTGGCCGCGTTCAACAGCCGATCAAATTCCGCGCGGGGCACGGCCACTCCCTGCCAGGCATCGCGCGGCCAGTCCTTCATTCGCTCCGCAGGCACGTCGATGCGCTGGATCCGCGACAAAATCGACTCGGGAGGAGCCGCTTCAATTCTCAGCCCACTGGCCAGCAGAGAACAGACCGCCATGCAGACGCTCACCAGAGAACTGAGGGTGACACCACCTGTGGGCGACACCGTCCGATGGGAAACCGATGACACGTGCCGCGCGAGTAATCGCCTGATTCCAGTGCGTCGGATCGTCGTCATGACACGCCGCTCCCCGATTCCGCGCGGACTCCATCGCGGCTGTCGTGAAGTGGGAAACGCATCAAGGTCGGTGACGAACCGGTTGCTCCAGACGGCAACTCATCGAAAGAGCTGCCATGAATGGCGGAGAGTTCTTGTGGTGAAGGCAGCGTCAGCACCGTGCCGATGTCACGACGGCGAAACCAACTCTCGATCAATACGGCGACGGTCGGAAAGATCAGTCCAACGATCATCGGTTGTAGCAACAGTTCCAACGGCGCCGCGTGCCACAACCCGATCGTCGCCAACAGCAGCCCCGCACAGAGCACCGTGAGCACATGCCGTAGCACCGGGATGCGCAACATCGCGAAGCCCGCCAACAACGACAGCCCCGCACCGAACAAGACGATCAGCGGCCGACTCATCACGCAGAACGACAACGCACGCGGCGCACCGAACTGGCTGAAGGCGTATAGGTTGCCCGCCAACTCGGGTGAGTCGATTACAGCGGCCGCCAAAGAGGGCGGTCCTGAGTCGGCTCCAATCCGCTGTCGCAGTTGGCTTGGTGCCGGGTCGGAGAGCCGATACCAAAACAGACCTTGTCGTCGCCAGCGAAACATCGGCGTGGCCGACGACGGGTACGTGAAGACGTGCCGATCGGTCGGCAACAACGCCTGCCAGACGACTTCGGCCATCCACGAACTTTGCGGCAACTGGGGGGAGACCAATTCGACTCGATCGACGCCACCTCCGGGTGTCAGGCAGGGCAGCAGATAGTCGATCGTCAGCAGATGGTCACTCATCACACGACTGTCACCGGAGCGGTTCGTGGAGTCGATGCCACCGGTTTCCGACGGACGACTCGTTTCAAACTCCCGAGTCGATTCCGGCAAACGCAGCGTGAACTTGCGCGTACTCGCAGCCACTTCGACGACATCGCTTCCCGGCGTGAGCGGCGTGCGATCCCAAAAAACCTGCGTCAACTCGGCGTGCTGTGGCAGTGTCATATTGAGCGAGACGGACCGGGTGGCGATCCGAAACTGCGCCCGGATCTGCCCCATTCCAGAATCGCTGATGACGGCCGTGATCAATCCCTTCGAGACCCGTGCAGTGCCGTTCGCGCTCCCGCGCGAGCGCGTCACCCGCAGCACGAACTCGGGCTGCGAACCGTCCCTCGACCACAACCACGCTTCGGGACGCAGCGGCAATGGTTTCCAAGCGACGGCTTCTGCAGCGGCCTCAAACCAATCGGTGCGCGCCAGTGAGAACCGCGTTTGCGAGAACGGCTCTTCACCACTTTGCACGATCGGGAGGGCAACCGTCCCCTCGACATCGGTCGCCAGTGCATCGGGCACGCGCACGAAGAAGCGCGCCTGAATCTCGAACCGGCCGATCTTCGGTTCGGGAAGTGTCAGCCGGACGAGTCGCATCTGTGCGTCGGTGGCGTCGTCCGTCCAATCGGCGGTCAGTTCCACTTCACGTTCGGCGAAGAAGCGAACTCGGTCGGCAGACAGTTCGCGCGGGACTTTCAATTTCAGCTGAGTCAACCGTTCGTAGACCACATCGCACATCATCCGTTGCACGATCTGTACGCGATCGTTTTGCCAGACTGCGTCGCTCGCCGATTCTAGGCGCAGACGCCGCTGTTGCGGAACGATTCGCATCGACACCGCTTGCTCGTCGGTATCGATGCGATAACCCGACCACTTCAATCCCCGCAGCGATTCGGGCAATGCGGCCTGCTCCACGATCGACGCGGGCATCGGCCGCAAAACGGTCTCGCCAAGTGCCGTCAGTTCGGTCTCAACGTTCTCGGCATTCGCCACGACCAAGGACACGCTGGGAGAACTGGACGCCCGTGCGCGCGGCAACGTCAGCGCCGCATCGTCCGGTCCCTTGAGCGGGCGTCGCGCACGTAGTCGGATTTGAAACGCGGCATTCTGGCGTTTCACGAGACGGAGTCGAATGTCGTTGCGGTCCTCATCGAGCGACGGCGCTTCGACCAGTTCCGGCGGATCGATCCCGTCAATCACCCAGCCGCGTGCCTTCCAATCGGGCCAGTGAATCGTCACCTCGGACAGGCTTTCGCGGTAGACCTGATATTGCAGAACGGCATCCAGATTCAACTGATGCACGGCGGCCGTCACATACAACTTCGGCTCGACCACGTAGTAAGCCTCGATCGGCTCCACACCGACATTTAGATTGAACGGCTGCGATAGAAAGCGATACGCGAGCGTGACCGGGGCCGTCCCTGCGGCCGTGCGCAGCGAACCGGCATCGATTCGCAGAATGTTCGCGTCCTTACTCTTCGAGTTCGACGACAACCTCAGTCCATCATGCGGCGCGAGACCGATCTCACCGCTTTGCTTTCGCGCCCCTTCCACGACGAACCCGTCCAGCTTCAATCGCCGACGTTCCACTGCGGGCAAACGCACCGTCCAATGCAAGCGCACCGGCCCGGCCGTCGCCTTTCCCAATGAGACGAGCACGCGATGCGGCGTATTCGGATCGGGACGCTGTTTCGGCGAGTCGTCACCTTCCAGCGTCAACACTTCCGCCCCGAACGGGAGCAGCACCGCGAACGAATCGAACGTCCCTTGCAGCGCCTGTACGCGCTGCTGCACGTCGAGCAACACGGCGTCCGTATCAACCTGCGCGAGGATCGTCGTGTTGGACTCCAGCGACGATTCTGTAGTCGAAACTGTCGGCGCGGGCTGCCAGCCGAGTTCGACTCGGGGGCTAAGCCCATCGACTCGGCTGCCCATGCCAAACGCCTCGAACTGCGTCTTGCCACCTTCAATGGCCCTGATCTCCAGCGGAGTTTGATCGCCCGCCGCCTTGGCCGTTGCACCGGGATGTGGCACAGTCAACTTGAGCTTCGCCACGGGGGAGGCTGGCAGCGACAACAGCAAGCGCCGCGTCGGCAATTGCCTGCGGATCGGCACGCTCAACGTCAGGTCCAACTGATGCGGCCCCACGCCCCGAAACCACCAGACGTAACCGCGATCACGATCCTTGTCGCCGGGAATTTGCTGGCCATCGCCCGTGTATTCCCACTTCGTCAGCACCGCTTCGTTCAGTTGCAGTGGCACTCGCACGTACTCGTTGGCTTGCCGCAACCGCACGATCACGCGCGCGGTGAGTAACGCCCGTTCATCGTCCGCCTCGCCAGTCAGTTCGATGGACGAGACCGCTGCCGCCGGAGCCGCCTCGCGCGGGACCGATGGTGGGTTTGTGATGAACTCGACATAGCTCTCCCAAGTTGCATTCGCCAGCACCGGGACGAGTTCGCCCAACTTGTTCGGCAGGTAGCGCACGGCAGTCGGAATGGCATCCAATGGAGATCGCGGAGCGGCATCCGACCGCACCGCATCTGGCGGTCTCGCGACCGTGATCGGATTGGCTGCGGCGGCCTTGGGCTCAATGGCCTGCGCGTCCTCGGGCACTGCCACACGTGCAGTTGTTGGCGACGCGGCATCAGCCGGAGCGGTCGTCTCCTGCGCAGAGGCTAGTCCCGAGACCAGTCCCAGTGCGCAGCTCAATGCCAGCCGCCAGCGCCCCCTCCGCTTCATCGCGAGTTTTCCGTCGGCCATTTTGATGACGATCCACGTGATGACGTTCCATTCTCGTCGCCGCAGTACGCTCAGAACCGGCCGCGATTCCATCGCCACCTGTTTCCATCAAACCATTCCAAACGCGGGCCGAGTGTACTCAGCCACAGAACCACACGGTAGAGGCGGGGGGTTGCGCAGTGGGCCGTTAGGCTTTGCACGGCCCAAAGTGAGACCTTTGAAGTAGCCACGTTTCGCCAGAACGTGGGCTGTTTGAGCGTCACACCCGCACTCTGGCGAGGTGCAGCTACGGCTCACTTCAGCCCGCGCGAGGTGTAGACAAATCGAATCACGCTCCTCGTGGGGCAGGTTTGAAACCCGCGCATGTCACGCGCGCAACGTCGCGCCGAGTTGTGTCTGACACGTGTCAACGACCGACTGCTGCGCCGCATCGATCTCTTCGCCCGTCAGAGTCCGATCGGGCGAGCGATACAACAGCGTCACGAGGTAGCTCTTTTTACCGTCGGGGATTTGCTTCCCTTTGTACTGGCCACCAAAACCGACCGACTCCAACAACGGCCCCGCCGCCGCACGAACGATCTCTTCCAGCGAACTCCACGTCACCTGATCGTCGAGTACGAAGTTCAGGTCGCGCGATGAACCTTGATACTGCGGCCACGGCTGGAACTTCGGGACGAGGTTCGCGTTCGCCTCCAACACGGCCAAGTCCAACTCCGCGATCGAGACCGCATCGCGCAGGTCGAGTTGGTCTGACGCCGACCGATCCAGCTCTCCCAGCCAGCCCCAGAACTGCCCGTTCAACAGGACTTCCGCACCGCGACCAGGGACGAACTGCGGCAAGCTTGCGGGCCGAGCCGTCACTTGCGCCGACGAGTTGATGCGCGCCGCGAGTTGTTCGACCACGCCTTTCATCTCGGCAAACGGCAAACCGCTGACGAAGCTGACCATCGTCGGTTCCGACTGCGACTGCGGCAGCGTCTTATCAGACGAAAGGTAGACCGCCGCGATCTCAAAGAGTTGTGCACCGAACGAGCCGCGCCGCTCGTTCTCGCGACGAGCCGCCATCAAGCTCGGGACCAAACTGTGCCGCAACAGACACGCTTGGCGGAAATCCGGGTGATCGATCGCAAGCGGAGCCAAGCTCCCGCGCGGCTGGAACAGCGTGTGGTCGCGTTCACTCACCAACGACAACGTGATCGCTTCGAAGAAGCCCGCCGCCGTCAAGACATCACACACGCGGTCGGTCACACGGTCTCGCAGCGATTGAGCCGACCGACAAAGTGGCACCGAAACATCGTCACGAATCTTGTCGAGTCCGTGAATGCGTGCGACCTCTTCAATCAGATCGATCTCGCGCGACAGATCGAGGCGAATCGAGGGTGGCCTGAACGTCGCCGATGCGTCCGAGGTGTCGCGCTCAACCAGCTCCAAGCCCAACGCTTGCAGAATGCGTACAGCTTCATCGCTCGGGATCGTGATTCCCAGAACACGCTCAATCTGCGCGAACCGCAACGGGATTGGCTCCCGCGGCGCGGCGGGCGGCGTCCCGACAAAAACGGCTCCGTCGAGCAACTCGCCCCCGGCCAGTTCGAGAATCAACTCACAACAACGTCGGCTGGCCCAGTCGGGACCGAACGGATCGAGCTTCCGCTCGAAACGGTACGACGAGTCGCTGCTGAGTTTGAGTCGCCGCGAAGTCTCGCGAATCGACAGCGGAGCGAAGAGGGCCGCTTCGATGAGGATGTTCTGCGTGGTGGTCGTGATCTCGGTCTCGGCACCCCCCATGACACCGGCCAGCGCGACGGGATGGTCGGCGTCCGCGATGACGCACATCTCGGGAGTCAGGACGTACTCTTTGTGGTCGATCGCGTGCAGTTTCTCGCCCGGCCTGGCTCGCCGAACGATGATCTTCTGGCCATGCACCTTGTCGAAGTCGAAGGCGTGCAGCGGTTGACCGCACTCCATCAGGACGTAGTTCGTGATATCGACGATGTTGTTGATCGAGGCAACGCCGACCGTGGCGAGCCGCTGTACCAGCCACGCGGGACTCGGCCCGACCTTCGCGCCGCGAATGATCCGCGCCTGATATTGCGGACACAGATCGGGGCATTCGATGGACACTGACATCACCGAAGACACCGGTGTCGTGCCACTCTTGGTTGAAGCAGCGGGAACCTTCAGTGTCTGGCCCAGCAACACCGCCGCCTCGCGGGCGATCCCCAAATGACCGAGACAATCGGGCCGGTTGCTGGTCACTTCGAAGTCGATGCAGGTGTCGCTACCGACCGCATGAAACTCCTCCAGATTCAATCCCGACATGGTGAGCCGCTCGGATAGTTCCTCGACCGAAACGTCGAGTGTGACGTACTGCTTCAGCCAATCCCAACTAACGAGCATGTCTCACCACCACTTAAGGAAGACGTTTCCGACAAAAGTCACGTGGGGCAGATTTGTAATCTGCCCGTGTCGCGCATTTCACTTGGATTCGGGCAGATTACAAATCTGCCCCACGTTGAGTTTGGACTTTTGTCGGAAGCTTCAAGAAAACGTTCCTAACGGCCAAAATCGCGAGGCGGTACTTTAGACAGACACGTGAAGCGGCGAAAGCGTCTTGACCGAACACGCACAGGATCAGGCCCGCAATGACTGAGAGGCTATCCGAGAAGCATGAATCTCTTCATGCCGCGAGTGCTGTGGGGTTTGTGTTCACGGCGAGTTTGTAGTTGAAGGTGACGGGTGGATCGCTGGGCGCGAGGCGTTTGAGCATGAGGTGAATGGCACTCAATTTGATC
>JAYVOX010000475.1:0-5013 GCA_043757695.1 Schlesneria sp. | reverse complement strand
TGCTGTAGCGAAGACACGGCCACGCAAAGCCGTGACCGTGGCACCCAAGTTGAGACTCTCAAGTGAGTTGCCCAAAGTTGACTTCTCGGACAGCCTCTGAGAACCGCCTCGGTGTCGGAGGATTCATCGATCACGAGGACACGCGGCGATAAGTTCACTCGGCCGTCCTTGCCTAACAGGTGGGAGACGACCTGCGTGACAGATCGCCTTCAAATAGAGCCGCCAATCCTTCGGCCGGTCGTTGAGGGCGGGACTCGAGTGGGAAGGGAAAAACCTGTTAGAACCAATTTGAACTCGGGTGCCGAGCGAAGGAATCTGAGTTCGGTCTCGACTCAAAGCATTTCGTACCGGTGTCGTCACTTCATGAGACAACCGCCAGTTCATCAGAATATCGCGATTCAACCTGGATCGGCGGCACCTTGGGAGGGAGCTCGCTCGATCCCGTTGAGCGAAGTTCTCGACGGCACCTCCAATACGGTATTGATGGGCGAAATGGCGTTGATGGACAAGCCGTTTCTCGCCATCGGTGCCGAGTGGATCATGGGGCGAGTTTGCGGGAATCGAATCGTCATCGTGGCCGCGCAGTGTCCGATGAACATGCCGTTCGACAGCACGCTCGATGCCACGAACTTGTGCTACATCGAAAATGCCACGAGTCCCGCCACGCACTGCTGTGGCCAGTGCTCACGTGGGTGGTGCCCACTTGCTCATGTGTGACGGAGCAGTTCGTTTCGTCAACGAAAACATCCAGTCCAATCCGGTGCTTGGAAACGGGAACGGGAACTTCGTCTACCAAAACCTGTTCAACCTCAACGACAAGAACCCGATCGGTGACTACTGATCCTCCGGCCTTGAGCAGTGAGTTGTTGTCTCCGTTGGAAGTCGCCCGTTGTGAAGTCGCCCGTTGTGAAGTCGAGGAATCTGTGAAGCAGACCGTTGTGACGAAGTTGTGTTTGGGATTGTTGACGGTCGCGTTGTCGGACACGGTGATGCTCGATGCAAGCCGCTCGAAGGTGCTCAAGTCTCCTTCAAACCAGAAGCGACGAGCAAAGGCAAAGACAGTTTTCAGCGGCCTTCCCACGGAACCACGGATGCCACAGGCAAGTTCACTTTGGGAACCTATGGCAAAGGGGACGGAATCCCGAGCGGCAAATACAAAGTGAGGATTCGAAAACGAGAATTGGTGGGTCAGCTTCCCGAGAATTACAACTCGGAAAATCCAGACGCCACGCCCGTGCAATACAAGTGGGTCACACCTCGCAGCTACTCCGATCCAGAGTCGTCAGGACTGCTCCTCGAGGTCACTTCGTCGGCCTTGAAGCCCAATCTGTTCGATTTGAAAACCAACGGGGCGCAGCCGGAGGTGGAAACGACCGGGCCTCAAGCGAAGTTCAATGAGCCGTGACGGTGCCTGACCGCCCCCGATAGTCTTGCCACTTCTTCGTCCGCTTTACGGCGGACTCAAATGTGTTGTTCGGTTGTTCTCATAAATTAACGACGTTTGAAATGGTCGTTCGTCGCAAGCGTGGTTTCACACTCATCGAATTGCTGGTGGTGATCGCGATCATTGCCGTCTTTATCGCACTGTTGTTGCCAGCCGTGCAACAGGCTCGCGAAGCCGCACGCCGGTCGGAGTGCAAGAACAAACGGAAGCCGTGGGGGCTGGCCCTGCACAATTAACACGACGCCTTTACCAAACTCCCCGCGTCGATGGGACTGGCGAATGCGGCCGGAAACGCCAAGAACAATTTGACGTTTCAAGTCCTGCTGCTGCCGTATTTCGATCAAGCGCCGTTGTACGGCCAATTCGACTTCAACGCTCATTACGGCTCCGCTCCGAACTTGGCTCTGCCGGCAAAGTCGTTCGAGTTGATGTGGTGTCCGAGTGCGCGACTGGCTGATCGCAAGGACAGCACTAACGCGGTCTCGACGCTGCACTATTGTGGCATCGCGGGGGCTAAGGGGACGACGCCGAGCTGTGGCACTTACGCCGCCATTGGGGCGAGTGCGACAGCCGACCACGGCGGTAACGCCACGAATGGCATGCTGCCGATCAATGGTTATCTGAGATTCCAAGACTGTGTCGATGGACTCTCAAACACTTTGCTGATGGGCGAAATCTCCACTGAATATCTCGCCGCCCCGTGGCAAAACCACTTGCGGCCGTGGACAAAGGGAGCAGGGGACGCACCGGCCACCGGCACTGCTACCTACTTCACCAAAAACGTGTTCAACCCATTGGACAACTACGCCGGGTATCAATCGGGTGCGGCGGGGCGACTGTTCAACGATGTCCGCTTCTCCAGCATGCACACCGGTGGCGTCCACTTCCTGATGGGCGACGGTCGCGTGACATTCCTCTCCAAGAATATCGACTATTCGATGTATCTCGGTCTCGCGAGCCGCGGCGACAAAGAGGTCATTTCAATCGAGTGAACGATCTTCGCTCAAGCGGCCATGAACCGTAATGGCACATTTTGCTTGCTCGTATCAACGGTTTGTCATCCTACAGATGTCCCCGCCACTTTTTTTCTCGAAAGGCCGACTCTTCGATGAGTAACTGGACTTCGCAATACTCAAGATGGGCGGTGGTATCGGCCACCATGTTCCTGCTCGGCTGCGGATCGGCAGTGAAATTGAAAGAGGTTTCCGGAAAGGCGACCTTTGCTGGCAAGCCGATTATCTACCGACGCATTGAGTTCATCCCGAACAAGGCGAAGAAACATTTCGGCTCGGCTGAGATCGTGAATGGTCAGTACGACACGCGAAAAGCGGGGCGCGGTGTTATCGCGGGACAACATCTTGTCCGCATCACCGGTTACGAGGAACGCCCCGGTCCTGCCAACAACGACGAGACAGTTATCGCCCCCTCCAAGCCAGCGCTGTTTTCCAGTTTCACAATCGAAGCCACCATCCCCTCGGGTGCTCAACAGGACTTCGATGTTCCCGAGACGGCTCGTGGATTCGACGCACTCAAGCCGCAGTTGGCATCGGGTTCCCACGACGGAGCCTGACGAACCTCCACCGCGGTCGTCGCCAACCATGACCGTCGGTTGCCAGGCCGAAATGACTCTCAACGTCGAAATGCAAAGATCCCGGCGACACACGGTGTCGCCGGGATCTTTCTTCACGTTCCGCTCACCAACGACGCCCCAAGACGGCGTGGAGTTCGCGTGAGGCGAAGACCGCCCACGGGGTTGCTTGTCACTTCAAGCGGCCGCTGGCCATCAGCTTGCTGGCGTTGCCAGCTTGGCCGAACGAGATCATCCGCGCCATGCAGACTTGCTTCATCGCTTCGCAGGCGAGCTTGAGATAGTCGCGCGGATCGAACTTCTCGGGCAGGGTGGCTGGTGTTGGAGCCGCCTTAGACGAAACCCGGTAGAATAGAGTCGAAATGCCGTGATGCAACTCTTGTCTCACCATGAGTGATATCACATGGTTGATCGACAAAAGACCCGGGCTTCCCGTTGGTTCAGCCCCGGCCACCCTGTCGCTTTCACATCCCGTCGTTGGCTTTCTCCGCCGTTCATGTGCATGTTTTGGAGTGGGCAATCTTGCAAAGTTCTAGATGGCCTCAGCGACTATGCGGCGCTTGGCTCGTATTGAGTTCTGTGGGCCTGCCAGCGTTTGGTGATGACGATAATTTCCTTCTGGCATTGTGCGATGCCGTGGAGTTGCGCGACGCAGCAGTTCGTCGTATCGAGTACCACGGAATTCAACGACATTTCAGGCTGGATGGCGTCCAGAAAGCGGAGACCGAGACCTGTGAACAGTTTCTCAGTCGCCGTTCCGCTCTTGAGTTGACGCTTGATAATAGCCCGTCCAATCCATTTATTATTCGCCGTGACTTTGATTCAGCAGCGATACATATTCGGTTTAACTACGCTAATGGTTACGGTATACTGCGAGAGTTTCTCAGGAACGGTGACTATTCAATTTCACTTCAACGCACTCCGGAAAGAAACCTCCAAGCGACTATTGGTGGTCCCGATCCTACCCGTGGCGAAGAGAAGAACGATTTCGGGGCTGTCGATCGATTCGACCTGCGTGCGTTTCGCCCCGTATTTGATCGCGAGATTCATACAGTCCTTCGACGGGCGATCTCACCGGAACCAATTGTTTTGTCGCTTTTCCCAAATCGGCCAGTGAAGCTTAATTTAATTGGCAAGGCAAACACGGATGGGTGCCGTTGGACGGTTGTTTTCTGCCATGTGGAATTGCGGCCCCGTGACTCGAACACGACCTGGCTGATGGACTCATGGCATCGCATGGAATTTGTCCGTATCGCAAGTGAAGTCGCGCTGACTCGTGTCGATTCACTGGAGTCTTCGGACGAACTTTCCGTCCCAAAATGTTCTGTTTTGATCGACGCATATCAACTTGTAAACGGTGTGCAGATTCCTCATCGCGTTCGGCATTTTCTATTCGGAAAAGATTACATTCAGGGAATGGTTTCCGAGGCGACCACAGTCAGCGCTAACAACGATGTGGAGATTCCAAAATCATTGGACCTGCCCGGAGACACGTATGTGCAGGATTTGAAAACAGATCGCAGATACCGAGTACCGGTGGATGGTGCAAAACAAGATCGGAAGATTGAAAAGACGGTAGAGGAGCTGCAGAAGCATGCGGGTTTTGCGGCTTCGAGTGCGCACGTTTGGTTGTTCCTCGTAAATTGTGTTGCCCTAACTTTAATCGGCGGTATTTTGTGGTATCGCCGTAAGAAACGGATATGAATCGGCTGAATGGCCTTGCTTGGCCGTTTCCCGCATGTTGGAAGTGCCACTTCTTCGGAGTCATCGGAGAAGCAGTGGCGAATGAGAATCGACAACCCCTCTGCACTGCTTGGCTCAAAGCCGCCAAGCAATGGCTCATCCAACGTGGCTTGGAACCACTGAAGCAGAGCCACCCAGCCGCGACGTACTCGGGGACGTTTGGGGGGTTCCTTGGCGGCCGCTTCGATCCGATGGAGGTCGCTGCGGCCGAAGAAACGAAAGAGACACCGACGCATTC